>DATLTS010000018.1 GCA_035533475.1 Mycobacteriales bacterium
CTGCTGCGCTACGAGCGGCGGCCGGCTCGCGACGGGTGGGAGTTCGTGACAGAAGCGGCTCGGCGCCGGGACGAGGACCCTGCGGCGCTGTGGCGTCAACATCGGCCGAGCCGGGCCGAGTTGGACACCCTTGTCCTGTGACGTGAAGGTGCTGTTACCCGTGATCTCGCCGCTCCTGACGGGATGCCACGACAGGGGCTCGACGCCCGATTTGCCGGTGTGCCGGGCCGCTCGCCAGTAGATTTCTGTGGGTGGACGAGGCGCTGCTGGCGGCTGAACAGCGTGCCCGTGCGCAGATCGACCGCCAGCTGACCGAGGCCGGCTGGTGCGTGCAGAGCCGAGCCGGCCTCAATCTGTTCGTCGGCGACGGCGTCGCAGTCCGCGAGGTGATCCTGGCGCCGGGCCACGGCCGGGTGGACTACCTCCTCTACGTTGACCAGCGCGCTGTCGGTGTCATCGAAGCCAAGCCCGAGGGCACCCCGCTGTCGGGCGTCGAGTGGCAATCGGCCATCTACGCCGACGGCCTGCCCGCCGAGGTCCGCCTCAAGGCGCTGACGCACGACGGCCGGCTACCGTTCGTCCTCGACGCGTCGGAACCGCACTTCACCAACGGCTTCGACCCGGCCCCGCGGGCGCTGCGGATCTTCGCCGTCCCCCGGCCGTAGCCGCGAGGCACCCAGTTCCATCCGTCGATCCGCACACCGCAATGATCCCGTCCAACGTGCACCCCGTCGACCCGGTTCCGCCACTCGATCAAGCACGCATGAGCTCCGGGCCGGTACGGCCGTTCCAGGGCGGGTAGGCCCCTCAGCCATCCGCGCGCGGATCCGACGATCCCGAGCGGATCGCCGGGGGTCGGTAACGTCGTCCGCGTGCCCGTCGATCCATACCAGATCCGCCCGCCGATGGCGGTGGACGCCGATCGAATATTCGAACTCGCGGTGCGCCTGGCGACGTCCTTCAGTCCCGAACGAAGTCACTTCGAGCAGGCCTTCACCCAGCTGCTCGACAACGATGACGCCTGCATGATGGTGGCTGGCCCGGAGGCAGGGGTTGTCGGCTATCTGCTTGCCTTCGCCCACCAAACCTTCTTCGCCGACGGGCCGGTCGGGTGGGTCGAAGAGATCATGGTCGATGACGATCATCGGCGGGGTGGAGTGGGCCGGGCGCTCATGGCGGGGTTCGAGACTTGGAGCGTGGAACGCGGTTGCCGCTTGGTCGCCCTGGCAACCCAGCGAGCGGCCGAGTTCTACACCGCGCTGGGGTACCAGGAGTCAGCGACCTACTTCCGCAAGGCGTTGTAGGCAGGGCCGCACCCGAGAACGCCGGCGTCGATTGGCGAGCTCGAGGGCAGGATCCCGGCCGAGAGCGAATTTTCGCGCACGGGGTCCGGCCACCGAGGTGACGGCCTCGACGAATTTCGAGTGCTGTGCTCCCGGCCGGCGGCTACCGTCCCTTCGTGGCCTACGACGCGCTGGCGGAGAGTAAGCGCCTGCTGACGTATGGCCTGCCGGACCCTCCCCGCGCGCTGAGCCGCCGGATCCGCTTCGCCGCCCTCGGATGTGACGTCGATCGGGACTTGGCGATGACTGCCTTCGCCCGTCGGGGGGTCAGCGGCGAACCCATGCTCGACGCCTGGGTCCTCGAGCGTCGCGATGGCGCCTGGGTGTTGCTCGGTGGGGGCGGCGGGTCGCTCGACCATGATGCGCTCGCGGATCGGCCGCCTGCCGACGAGATGGGTGGATGGTTACAGCTGCAGGGTGGCGGTGGCGCGCGCCGCCGCACGGAGACGATCCTGCCGGGGGCTGGAGGCTGGGCCAGTTACGCGGAGCTTCGGCTCGCCCGGGAGGTCGCCCTCGTTCAAGTGCGGGGGCGCCGATTGCCCGTCCCGCGGCATGGCCACGTTTTCGTTGTGTGGCCCGGGCGTCGGGCGCCCTCCGCGCACCTTTTCGACGTGGACGGCGCCGTTTTGACGACGGCGCGACTTCGGTTGAACCCAAATCTCAACAGACGTCGAGGCGAAACGATCATCGATTCATAGCGACGAGACTCGTCGCAACAATTCCCGAGCGCCGGCTCCGTTCGCAAGACCCGGCGACCGCTGCCCGAACAGAGTTGAGCTTCTCGGACGGTGCTGGCTTGCCCGCCTACAGCATGTAGAGCGCGGCCACGCCATGACCGCTCAGGGGAGACCGCGAGCGTCTATGGAGCTGCGCCAGTCGCCAAGTCGGTGATCACGGCGCCGACCTTCACCAGGCCGCGGGTACCGAGTACTCGGCCAAATCGGGCAGTACCACGGCAGACCAACTGGGCTCAGCAGCGACGGGCGCCCGGTCCCAGCGAACGGAGCAGCCGCGCTACCTTCGCGTCGTCGTCGGTGATGCCGAGCGCAGCGCGCACCTCCACGGCCAGCTCTCGGGTCACCTGGGCACGCATCCGGCGGCCCTCCTCGGTCAACTCGAGCATGCGCACCCGGCGGTCGCGGGGATTGGAGGTCCGCGCGACCAGCCCGAGGCGTTCGGCCCGGTCGACCAGCCCGGTGACGTTCGAGGGGTCGCAGGAACGGTCCTCGGCAAACTCACGCATGGACACCGGCTCCTCGAGCATGCGCAGCAATCCCACCTGCTGGGAGGTGAGCTCGTGGCGGGCGGCCACGGCTGCCACGGCGTGCTGCACTGCCTGGGTCACCCCAAGCAGGCCGTCGAGCAGGCCGTCCATCTCCTCCGTCGACACACCCCCGGTCACCGCATCATTCTCGCACGAAGAACTTGACTTCCTCAACTATTGGCCGCTACTTTAGGTCGTCAATAGTCGGGCTAGCCAAGGATCCGCGCGATGCTGAACCTCAAGATTGTGGTCGGGAGCACCCGACCCACCCGGGCCGCCGATCATGTCGTCCCCTGGGTGGTCGCCCGATCGACCAGCCACGGGGCTTTCGACGTCGAGGTGCTGGACCTTCGCGACTGGCCCCTTCCCCTGTTCCAGGAGCACCTCGGGTCGATCGGTGATTTCAACGATCCCACCTACTCGGACTCGCTCGTTCGGCAGTGGAACCTCAAGCTCAAGGAAGCCGACGCCCTTCTCGTCGTCACCGCCGAATACCTGCACTCCATTCCTGGGGTGCTGAAGAACGCCCTCGACAATGTCTTCGTCAGCTGGGCCCTGCGGAACAAGCCGCTGGCCGCGGTCGGCTACAGCACGGGCATCGCCGCCGGGGTCCGGGCCGTGGAGCACCTGGCCCACGTGGCCATCGAGTGCGAGATGGTTCCGCTGCGCGACACGGTGCTGATCCCCTATGTGGAGTCCGCCTTCGACGAGCAGGGAACTCCCAACAACCCCATGTCGGAAGTGGCCATGACCGTGATGCTCGATGACCTCGCTTGGTGGGCAGAGCTGCTCGCCAAGGCCCGGGCCGACGGCGAGCTCCCGCCCGGTTCACTGCGGGTCCGGGCCGCCCTGGCGGCGATCCAGGATCCTTCCTGACGGTTCCCGCGCCGCGCCACTGACGCCCTCCGGCGCCTCCGTTGCCGGGCTGGAAGCACGACGGGGAGGGGCCGATACTGCCCCGCGTGTCCCCGACTATTGGACCCCCCATCCGTTGCTGCGACGAATGTCCCAGTCGCATGATCGAGCCAGACCTCGCGGGCCGAATGCCACCTGGCAAGATCTCGCCCGGGACTACTCACCATGGCCGACAGTCACCATGCCCGGTGACGCCTCACCCAAGGACGACTCGACGGTCGCCGATATCGGCAACGAGCTCAACGGTGCCACCGAGGGCCTGGACGTAGACCTTGATCGTCGACAGGCCTGCGCGGTCGATCTCGCCCCGCTCGAGGTCCGAGACGGTGGGCTGCGCTCACCGGCGTCGCGGACGCGATCATCATCCTGGCCCTCGGCCACGTGTTCATCGCAAACATGACCGGCAACATCGCGTTTCTCGGGTTCGCAGCCGCCGGAGCCGCCGGAGCCGCCGGCTTCTCCCTCGCCGCATCACTAGCCGCTCTCGCCGGCTTCCTCATCGGAGCCGGCGCGGGTGGACAATTCGTCAACCGCTTCGGCGGCGACCGAGCCATCCTCCTGCGTAACCGAACAGCGGCCGAGCTTTTCTTCGTGGCGGTCGCGCATCAGGGTGGTCCCAAGACGGCAGCAGGCGACAAAACGGGCGCCCCGTTCCGCGTCATCGAGCCTGAGCAAGGTGGTGAATGCTCCAATCGGGCTATGACCGCCCAGGCTGGACCTGCCGACGAATGAGCAACGTGAGTACTGACGGTGGCTCTCGACTCGGGGTCCGGGGATGGACGCTGGTCGGTGTCCTCGCGCTGGTGGCGGCCGCCTGCCTGGCGGATGCGGCCCGGCTGGCGGCGACAGGGGGCTGGCCAGCGCCCGGATTCGCGCTGCTGGTGGCGGGCAGTGAGCTGTTCCTGCATGTCGTTCCGGTCAGCGCGGTGCATCGTCGAGGGGTTTTCAGCGCCCATCTGGATGAGGCGGCTCTGGTGGGTGGGATGCTGCTGCTTCCACCCGGCTGGGCGATCATCTGCTTTGGCGTGGGCTTGACCGCTGGGGTGGCCGTGAAGCTGGCTCGGCTCCCTAATCCGGAGCAGGTGCTCGCCAAGCTGGTCTTCAACGCGAGCAACGGATTCGTGGCCAGCACCGCGAGTGTCATTCTCGCGACTGTCCTCGGCCCGCGGATCGGCGGGGTTTCGGGGGCGACGGTCGGGGCGGTCACGTTTTCGGTGCTGAGCTTGACCGGGGTGAGCCTGGTCCTCGGCTGCGTCGGGACGGCGTCGTGGCGGGCCTGGTTGGTCGTCATCCGGGGTGCCGCGCTGGGTTCGGCCGTCGGGATCTGTCTCGGGCTCGCCGCGGGCCTACTGGGTCATTCGGATCCGTGGCGGGTGGGGCTGGTGGTCGGCCCGGTGGCGATGCTGCTCTTCGCGTCGGTCGGTCAGCTTCGCGCTCGGTCCGATCGCGACCGGCTGGCGGAGTTCCTCCAGGCGGCAAGCGAAGTCCTGCGTGTCAGCACGGTGGCACAAATCGAGAATGTGGTGGTCGAAGCCGCCCAGCGCAGCCTCGGCGGTGGCAAGGCAAGGGTAGCCGCCGAACCACCCCAAGCAGACGAGGTCGGCGCGCCTTTGCCGGGCCAGCACGCCAGTTGGCTGATCGCCCGGCCCAGTAATCGGCAGGATCTGTACTCGGCGACCGACCAGCAGGTGGTGGACACGCTCGCCTCGATCGGCGGCGCGGCGCTGGAGAATGTGCGGCTACGGGACGCGCTGGCGGCCCAGGCCCGCTGCGACGAGCTCACCGACTTGGCGAACCGTCGATGTCTACTCGAAGAACTCGACGCCGCGTTCGCCCGGGCGCAGCGAACCGGATCGCCATTCAGTGTGCTGGTCGCCGACCTTGATGGGCTCAAACCGATCAATGACACGTTCGGTCACGCGGCCGGCGACGAGGTGCTCATGCACGTCGGCCACGGGTTGTCGGCCGGCGTGCGCAGCACGGATCTGGTCGCCCGGATCGGCGGCGACGAGTTCGCCGTCCTGCTCGACGGTGCCGGCCCGGCAGCGGCAGCGGTGATGGCCGACGCGCTCGCCAGCCCGGTCCAACAGCCGATCACGTTGGCGGGGTATCCGTACATGCCTCTGCTCAGCATCGGCACCGCGTCCTGGCCGACCGACGGCGCCAGCGCGGCCGAGCTCCTCGCCCTCGCCGACGCACGGATGTATCTGAACAAGAGCGACCGTCGCCGCCGCTCAGTGGGCGGGCCGACCGGAATGTCGGCGCCCCCTCGCCAGTCGGCCCTGCAAGGCGACGGGGTGAGCCTGATCCGCCAGTACCTACCCGCGCCACGCACCCAGGAGGAAACAGCCTCCGGACCGGCCAACTGACAGCCCCTACCGGACCCAGCGCGCGAGGCAGCCCCTACCGCTTCTCTCTCGGATGCGAGGGACTCTCGCACGGCCGAAGGAGCTCTTTTCACAGCAGTCACGTCAGACGCCCTCGATGTCGCCGGCGTTGACCTGGGTCTTCGACGATCAAAGCCGCCGTAGCCAGGCACATGATCGACATATGGGCGTTCAAGTCATCGGCCCTGTCGGCGGGGTGTGCGTGTCGGACGGTTTCAAGCAGGTTGCCGAGGCTTTGCACGATGGATGCGATCTCGGCTGGTCATGGGGATCATTCATCGGCAGTAATCGTGAAACGGGCCCGCCGCTGGCCCGCTACCGTGGCCGTGTGAGCAGCCAGCGAGTGCCGGGCGGTGTGGTGCACAAGCTTCCCGCCGACCTGCGCAAGGCGCTGAACGCCAACACCACGGCACTCGATGCCTGGAAGGACATCACGCCTCTGGCCCGCAACGAGTTCATTTGCTGGGTCGAGGATGCAAAGCAGGCGATGACCCGAGAACGCCGCATTCGCCGGACCCAGGAGGAGCTGGAGGAAGGCCAGCGTCGGCCGTGCTGCTGGCCAGGGTGCCAGCACCGCGAGCGCACCGGTAGATAGAAGCAACAGCCGGCGGATAACCGGCGCAACGGACGGTTACCGGCAGCGAGCATCTTCTGCACCGCCTGCCTCGTCACGCAATCGGGCTTGGTGGAGGGGCTCACAGGGACAGGTGAAGTCGCAAGGCCTGATCGAGTTGGGTCACCAGGCCAGGTGGGAGGACGCCGACCCGCGCTGCGATGCGCTCGACCGCGACCGAACGGACTTGTTCGGCCTGGGCCTTGGAGTCCATGGTCAGTCCGGTCACGGCTGCCGGCAGCAAGACCTGGAACGGGTAGACGCTCTCGACGTTCGAGGTCACCGGGACCACGGTGACCACCCCCCGGCCAAGCCGCGTCGCAGTCGCGTTCGCACCGTCGTTGCTGACGATCACCGCAGGGCTGCGCTTGCGCGCCTCCGCGCCCCGCCCCAGGTCAAGATCAACCAGGCGGATCTCCCCCCGGCGCATCAGCTACCTCGGCGATCCGCCGCGACCGCCTCCCACAACTGTGCGTCATCCGTGTCGGTCCACTCGCTCCAGGCAGCCGCGTATGCCTCGCCGAGCTCGAGAACGCGCAGCAGCCGAACCGCCTTGTGCAGCACGGCTGAGCGAGATTCGATGCCTTGTTCCCGGGCGTAAGCATCGAGGAACTCGATGTCCTCGTCGGGAAGACTCACGCTGACCTTCATGCCAACTTACTACCTTGGTAGTACTCGGGTAGCAACGGTGTGACCGCTCAGAGCCGTGGAACGATGCTGGCCCGAGGTCCCGGGACGCTCCCGATGACGTCCCCGGTTCGGTCGAGCTTGTGCCAACGGAGTCTCACACCCGACATGGCACTGATGACGCTTTGGATCACGACCAGATACATGAGCTGCCGGTAGACGAATTGCTGCAAGGGCAAAGCCCACAAGGGCCGCATACGCTCCCGGTCCAGGCGCAGTGCGTAGATCCCGCTGATGAGCTGGAGTAGCAGAAATGCGCCCCAGTAGGCCAACACCTTCCGCGCATCGAGGAAGAGCAACCCGTAAAGGGCAAAGACGTCGATGATCGGCGCGAGCAGGGGCAGAACCACTTGGAAGGCCACCAGGTACGGCAGTCCGATCTGGCCCAGTTCCCGGCCTGCCCCGCGGCTGAGCATGGCCGCCCGGTGTTTCCAGACCGCCTGCAAGGTTCCGTAACACCAACGGTAGCGCTGCCGCCATAACGCGTTGAGGGACGCCGGCGCCTCGGTCCAGGCAAGTGCCCGCTCCTCATACACCACGCGATAGTCAAAACGGTTGATCGCCATCGTCAGATCCGTGTCCTCGGCCAGGGTGTCACCGCTCACCCCACCCACCGCCTCGAGCGCGTCCCGACGATAGGCGCCGATCGCCCCGGGCACCGTCGGCATGCACCAGAGCAGGTCGTACATCCTTCGGTCGAGGTTGAAGCCGATCACGTATTCGAGGTGCTGCCACTGCCCGAGAAGGTGCCGCCGGTTGCCCACCTTGGTGTTCCCGCTGACCGCGCCGACGATGGGATCCGCTAGCGGTTGGACCAGCCAGCGGATGGTGTCCACGTCGAAAAGGGTGTCACCGTCGACCATGACGATGACGTCATGGCTCGCGTGGGCAAGTCCGGTGTTGAGCGCCGCGGCCTTCCCCTGGTTCGCCTGCCGGACGACGGTGACCCCGGGCAGGGCCAATGCGTCAACGATGTCCGCGGTGCCGTCGGTCGAACCGTCGTCGACCACGATCACCTCGACAACCGGATACACGTTGGCGACCAGAGAGCGCACTGACGCGGCGATGCCGACCGCCTCGTTGTAGGCAGGGACGATGACCGACACCGGTGGGGCGTAGCCCTCGCGCGGTGTCCGTCTGGCCACGGCGCGGGAGTGTCGCCGGGCCAACACGAGCAACAAGACCGTGCGGAGCAGAGCGAGCGCCCCAAGTGGCAGGAGCAGCCAGGTCAGAAGGGTCGCCGCATCCGTGCTGAGGCGCAGGACGGTCAGGAACGCGTCTCCCTGGGCCCGGCGCAACCAGGGCACGGGTTGGACGCCTGCATTTGCCGGCAGGCCCAGGCCCCCCGTCACCGTCGTGAATCGATATCCGCGCGCCCGGAGCCGTTCGATGATCGTCGGCAACGCCGCCACCGTCTGCGAACGGTCTCCGCCGGCGTCGTGGAACATGATGATCGCCCCGTCGTCGCCCTGCGGGAGCGCATTGCGCACGATCAGAGCCACGCCCGGGCGCCGCCAGTCCTCGCTGTCCCGGTCGGCGAGCACGACGATGTATCCGGCGGCGGTCGCCTGAGAGACAACCTGCACGTCGCGGTGCGACAGATCCTGGGCCGTCGCGGAATACGGTGGCCGCAGCAGCACCGTGGCGCGTCCCGTCGAACCGGCGAACGCCAGTTGACTCAGCGACAATTCCAGGTTCTCCCGCCAGCCAGGCAGCGTCGAAAGGTCGGCGTGGGTGAACGTATGGCTGCCCAGCTCGTCACCGTCGGCGAGAATCCGACGGGTCAAGTTCGGGAAGCTGGCGACCCGAGCCCCTACCTCGAAGAATGTCGCGGGAACCTTCTCCCGGTTCAAGACGGCGAGGATCCTCGGTGTCCACACCGGGTCCGGTCCGTCGTCGAACGTCAAGGCCACCGTCCGCGCCGGCAGGCCACGAGAGGACAGTCCCTGCGCTGACCGGTAGAGCACCGATCCGCCGCCCGAGACCACCCCCGGCTGCGCGGGCGGCAGCAGTGCCGTGCCGGCCAAGCCGACCTCGTGACGGGCATACCCCTGTAGGAGGAGGCCGGTGCTCAGGGCAAGGAGAATCGCGGCAAGCAGCACCCAGTGTCCGGGCGGCGCCCACCGCCGCCTGATCTTGTCGGGGGCGAGGCTCACCTGGCGTGCGAGCTGCGCGGGGACGGTGAGGGATGCGAGCTCGGCGCTACGGTCGCGGAAGGCCTCGGGCCTGCCGGCGTAGAGGTCGGTGCAGAGGTCGGTGTAGAGCTCGCTCGAGGGGTCGGTGCGACGGTTGGGCTGGTACTCGGCCGCGGTGCGGGGGTGAGCGAGGCCCCCGGAGAGCTTCCGGACAATGGTGGCTGCGACGCCGTGACACCGGGGACGGCGGTCGAACCGACTCCAGCGGGAGAGAGCCCGGGCGTCGAACTAGGGGATGGCCCGGCAGTAGAGCGGGCAAGTACCTCCCCCGCCGCTCCCGAACCCCCGCCACCATCGGGAATCTTCGGAGCCGCAGGACCGCCCAGCAGCGATTGCAGCCCGGGAATCGAGATCGGCAGCAGACCCGGCGGGCCGACCAGGCTGATCGCGACGCAGCCGAAGAAGGCGGCCACGAGCGCCCCCAGCACCCAGCCGGACCGACGAACCCAGACCCGCCGACGGCCGGTCTGGTCGACGAAAACCTGGCGCGGGGGCGGTGGGTCGAAACGAATCCGGGCCTCGGTCATATCAGCCGCATTATCCGCGCAGTACCCCATTTCCGCAGACATTCCGGGCAAGCGCGGATCGCGGCTTCGTCCCTGTCCCCCCTCCGTAATATGGCAGGATCGCCACAGTCCCCGGGAGAAGAGCCATGCCTGTTCGGATCCGTTTCGTCGCCGTAACGCTGTGTGCCTTGATGGCATGGACCTTCGGCACCGGGTTGGCGTTCGCCGCCGGCAAGAACGGCGGGGGCGGTCACGTGCGGGTCAAGGTGACGAACCCCGGTTCGCAGACGTCCGCGACTGGCGGGGCAGTCGATCTGCAGATTCAGGCGAGCGACACGAACGGCGGTGCGCTCAGTTACACCGCCACTGGACTGCCGTCCGGACTGACGATAGGCACCGCCACGGGAGTTATTTCCGGGACACCCACCGCGGCGGTTCAAGCCTCGGTGGACGTCACCGCCACCGACACCTCCGGCGGGGCATCCGCCAGCACCGCCTTCGGCTGGACGGTCAACGCGGCCTACGACGTTTCCTACCCGCAGTGCGGCACCACGCTGCCCACCGCCGCTAACACATCTCTCGTCGGGGTGAACGACGGCATCGTCTACTCGGCCAACCCCTGCCTCGCCACCCAGGCCGGCTGGGGGGCCTCGCACGGGCTCCAGTTCTACGCGAACACAGCCGATCCCGGGCCGGCGTACTCCTCCTATTGGCCGACCGGCGGCCAGGCTTCCCCCCAGGACTGCACGACCACCGACCAGAACTCGACAGCCTGCTCCTACGACTACGGATACAACGCCGCGCGGAACTCCTACGGCGACGCGATCGCGGCCACCGCGGGGACGAGCATCAACCCCGCGGGTGTCTCCTGGTGGCTCGACGTCGAAACCGGGAACAGCTGGGAAACCCTCGAAAGGGCCTACGGTCAGACCGCGACCTCCCAGCAGAACGACACCGCCGCCCTCCAGGGGGCGGCGTACGGGTTGACGAGCGAGGGTGTGACCACCGTCGGGTTCTATTCGACGAGCTACCAGTGGGACCAGATCACCGGCGGCACGGGCGCGACGTTCCAGGCGAACCCCGCGTGGCTGGCCGGCTACACGTCGCTACCCAACGCGCAGAGCGGATGCACTTCGATCAGCTTCACCGACGGGCCGGTCGTGTTCACGCAATACCCGTCCGGCAGCTTCGACGCCGACTTCCCCTGCTGAACCGCGGTCACCGGCCACCCGCGCGCCTCGGCCAGTCATCGATCCTCCCGTAGCTGGCCGGAAGGCCGGCTCGGCCCGCTACCCGGGCGGTGGTAGCGAACCTCGGGTACGGCAGTGTCCAGGTCCAACATCTGTCGTGCCCCATCCGGGCGGAAGCCGAATCCCTCGTAGAAACGCCGGGCCGGCAGGTTCGCCTCCAGTACCCACAAGGTCACATCCGGATGTCCCTGCTCGGCCAGGGACTCGAGGCCATGACGCAACATCTGCCGGCCGATCCCGGCCCGCCGGTGAGTGGGCAAAACGTAACAGGCGTAGACCTCGCCTTGTGGGGCCAACCGCCGGTCGCCGTCCCGACACGGACCGACGGCGATCCAGCCGAGAACCTCCTCGTCGGCGTCGACGGCGACGGTCTCCCCGAGCCGGTCGGCGCGTTCGGCGATCAGGCGCCGGCGTCGCTCCACGTCGACAGGCATGGCGTCCAGATAGGCGTCGGACACGATGCCGCGGTAGGCCTCCCGCCAGCCGGCCACCCGCAATCGCTCCACCGCAGGCGCGTCGTCGACCAGACACCGGCGAAGCCGCACCTCGAACATGTCCGTCAGCGTTGCGGAAACCCGCCGGCGCCGGCAACCGGTTATCGCACGCATGGCCTTGACTGCCAGGCCGTAAGTACTTCGAGCAGTTCTGGCGCGAGTCGCTCACTGCCTTCCGGACCGCCGCACGGCCGCCAGCGCCTGCCGGGCGATGAGGGCGGTGACGCCGGCGACTGCCGCCAGGGCGGCGGCGAGGACCAGCGGCCGGTGGAACGCCAGCTGCGGCATGAGGCGCACCGGAACGGTGACTGCGCCGAGGAATGCCCCGAGCAGACCACAGTAGGAGCCGACGACGAAGCGCTTGTGGGTTTCGACCCGGTGCGTCAACGCCGCCCATAGCGCGATGGTCAGCGTGATGAAGGTGAACACCGACAACCCGTGGATCCAGCTGAAGTGCCCGGGATGCAGCTTGCGAATCCAGAACGAGCTGAGGACCGTCCAGTACATCGCGACCATCCACACCCGGCCCATCCGCCGGTGGGCCCGGTCGCCCTTGCGCCGGCGTAGCACGACTACCGCGCCGAGCATGAGCGCCAGAGTGGCCCCGGTCGCGTGCGCGGCGATCAGCACCGTCCACCCGTTCATCGCCGGCCGCCTGGTGGGCGAATAACCTCGTTATGCATAGTAACGCTGTTATAGTTGCTGCCATGCCTGCCGTCAAGGCGCATACCGCCCGCCTCGCCAGCCGTCTCGTCGACGAGGCCGGGCGGCTGCTAGCCGCCGAAGGCCCCGCGGCGCTGACCCTGCGCCGGCTGGCCAGCGTCTCGGGCACCTCGACGATGGCGGTCTACACCCTGTTCGGCGACAAGCAAGGCCTGCTGGCCGCGATGCACCGCGAAGGATTCACCCGGCTGGGCGGCGCCCTGGAGGCGGTCGCGGCGGGCTCACTCGAAGGCCTGGGCGATCTCGGCATGGCCTATCGCGACGTGGCGCTCGCCAACCCGCATCTGTATGCCCTGATGTTCGGCGGCGCCGTGCCGAACTTCGCTCCGGATGCCGAGGGCGAGGCGAGGGCTGAGGCGGCCTACCGACCGCTGGTCGAAGCCGTGCAGCGCTGCCTGGACGCGTCGCTGCTGGTCGGACCAGGGGCCGAGCCGATCGCGTTCCACCTGTGGGCGGTGTCGCACGGGATGGTGAGCCTCGAGCTGGCCGGGCATGTGCCGGGCGATGCCGCAGCGCGCGAAGCGTCCTACCGCGACGCCCTCATCTACAGCGTGTTGCCCTTCCTGTCCCCCGCGGACGGATCGCGGCGAGCACACTAGAGCGAGCGCACGCCCAGCCGGCCTGGGGCACGTCAGGTCGTACTCATGTCTAACCGGAAGTACCATCCTGGTATGACACCACGAAAAGAGCGCCTGACGGTGACGGTCGATCCGGAACTGGTCCAGGCGGGGAACGACGCGGTGCACTCGGGGCTGGCCGACTCGCTCAGCGCCTGGGTGAACGAGGCGCTATCCGCCCGTGTGGTTCGCGATCGACAACTCCAGGCGCTGGCCGCTGCGATCGCCGACTTCGAATCCCAGTTCGGTGAGATCACCGCTGGGGAAATGGCCGCGCGACGTCGGGCCGACGACGAAGCTGCGCTTGTCGTCCGGGGCCGTCGGAAGACAACACCATCGGCCGGCAAGCCCCGCGGTCATGGTGCGGCGTGACCCTTCTGCTGGACGCGGGGAGCCTGATCGCGCTCGACCGGGATGACCGGGCGATGTGGGTCCGGCTGAAGATGGCCCGTGAAGCGTCGCAGCCGCCGGTCACCCACGCGGGCGTGCTCGGGCAGGCCTGGCGTGGCGGCCCGCGACAAGCTCGACTGTCCCGAGCGCTGGACGGCGTCGAGGTACGCCCGCTGGACGAGCCATTGGGCCGGGGAGCCGGAGAGCTTCTGGGCGGCACGCATGGTGCCGACGTGATCGACGCCGCACTGGTTCTCCTGGCGAACGACGGTGATCAAATCGCGACCTCGGACCCAGACGACCTGGCGGAGCTAGCCGCGGTCAGTGGCCGGCACGTCGAGCTCATCCAGGTCTGACCATCGATGGGCGCGGAGCACGTCCGCGATTACCGTTGCGTGGGCGCTCACATTCGTTCGGCACCGGAGCCAACGGCGAGCGACCGGGCGACGTCTCTGTGTCACAGGCTCGATCAGCCATCCCTCGGCAGAAGGACACCAGCGATGACGAAAACTGCGCGCTTCGTCCGGCTCGCGACGACGCGATCCGTCCTGGCCGGCACGGCCCTTCTCGTGGCGGCCTGCGGCCCCTCCCCGCACCAGGTGGCCGGTGCGGCCTCGGCGGGCCCGACCACCCCGGCGAGCACCGGAGCGCCGACCCCGACCGCCACTTCGTCGACCGCTGGACCGACTGGGCCCGCGCCCTGCCCGACCCGCTCCCTTCAGGCGAAGGTCGGGGTCAGCCAGGGAACCGCCGGCTCGACCTACACCGTGATCGACTTCACCAACCTCTCGAATTCCACGTGCACCCTCTACGGCTACCCCGGAGTCTCGTTCGCGGGCGGCACTCCGGTGACCCAGATCGGGGTGGCCGCAGGGGAGAGCCCGACGACACCGCGAACGTTGGTGACGCTCGCAGCCGGTGCGACCGCCAACGCGCTCCTTCGGATCACCGACGCGGGGAACTACCCGGCAGCCGAGTGCCGACTGGTCACCGCGCAGTACCTACAGATCTACCCGCCGAACCAGACCACGCCCATCTACCTCGGCTACACGTCGCAGACCTGCGCCAAGCCGGTCCGGATCCTGACCGTGAGCGTCATCCAGGCTGGCGCGGGCAGCGCGTCCTAGCCGACGGCCCCCGTTCCGGATCGGCGCCCGAAACGCCGGGCCGACGATCCCGTTGTGCTTGTCATCCGGTGGAACGGCGGGCACGATGACGCCCAGGGAACTGTCCGTCAGGGGGGACCATGGCGCTCGACACGAAGAAGCTCACATCGATCGACTGGGCGATCGTCGGTGGTGCGCTGATCGTATTCATCGCCCTGTTCCTCCCGTGGTTCGGGTTCCATGGCGGCGATGCGATCCTCCCGAGCGTCAGCGGGTGGAGCTCGGGCTTCACCGGGTGGTTCGGTGGCTTGCTGCTCGTCGCCGCCGGCGTGTACCTGTTCCTGCTGCGCTCGCAGGCGAACCTCCCCAAGGTGTCCGTCGGCCCAGGAGTCCTCGTGCTCGGACTCGCCGCCTTGGGCCTCCTCCTGGTGATCATCCGCTGGGTGACCCTGCCGCGCAGCGGGATCTACCAGTACGGCGCGAAGTACGGGATCTATGTCGCGCTGGTGGCCGGGATCGCCGAGGTCGTCGGCGCCGCCATGCTCTTCCGGTCCTCCGGCGAGGCTCTCCCCTGGGCCGGACACGGAGCCGACGGGTCGAGCACACCGCCGAGCGCCTGACCGAGGCCACAGACTGCGATCCGCCGGGTCATCCCGTGCTCGGTGCGGCGTCCTTGCTCACCGCAAGCCGAGCACAGTGAGCAGCGCCTCGTCGATCCCCCACTGTTGCTCGGGAGTCACGCGGCCGATGAGACCGCCAAGCCGCCCAACATCGACGGCGCCGACCTGCTCGACGAGCACCCGCGTCGATTCGCCGTTCACCTCGACCTCGGGACGAAAGGATGCCGGCCGGGCACTCCGCGACGTGGGCGCGACGAGCACCACCGAGCGCGGCAACAACTCATTCGCCTGTACCAGTACGCCGAAGCGCCGCCCGCGTTGCTCATGTCCCCGGCCCCGCAGCAAACGGAACTCGTACACGTCACCGCGAAGCACGCATGCTCTCCATCATTGCGGCGACCTCGAGCATCTCGCGACGATCCACCTCATCGGCCTCAAGGGCCGCGACCTCGGCGGCAAGAGCCTTTCCCCGCTGGAGCCGAGTCGCGCTGTCAACGATTGCTCGACGGATGGCGTCAGAGCGACTGAGGCCAGCGGCCTCCAACTGCGTCAAGGCACGCAGCGCCTCGTCATCGAGCCGCACACTGATCGCCGTCACAGGAGCCACTGTATCACGAATCGTCATACACGGTCACAGGTGAGCGGCATCTGCGTAGGCAGGCTCGTCATGGCCAATCCCGGATCCCGACGGAGGCGTTCACGACAGCACCCGTCCACGAGTAGCCTCGGGAATCGTCGAAAGGTAGCTCTACTCATCGTCCAGATGTAGCGTCTTTGTTCGTCCAGGTGTAGCCGAACCTCCTGCGCCGCGGCCCGTTTCTTGGCGGTGCGCCGATCCTCGGCCGCCGTCAGGCCAGGCACGCCTCGAGAGCGTCGGCGAGCCGCCGGTAGTCGTCCAGGGTGTTGTAGAGCTGGCCCGAGACCCGGACCCAGCGCCAACCCTGGAAGAACATGACCGGGACCACGACGGCGTACTCGTCCAGCAGCCGGCGTTCGAGCGAACGCGCCTCATCGGCGTCGAGCTCGCGCGGCAACGCGACCAGCCGCATACCGGCGGTCAGATCGGGATCGGGGAACGGCACCGCGGCCCCGAACCGGTCGGCGACCAGTGCGGCGCCGCGCCCGGCAAGCTCGGCGTTGTGCCGACGCACCTCCGGCCAACCAGCGGCGGCGAACAGGTCGATGGCGGCCGGCGCACTGAGCAGCGCGGTCGGATCCCGGGTACCCGTCCAGTCGAACCCCGGCTGGTATCCAGCGTCGTGATCGTGCGAGGCCACCAGCGGATGCAGGTCCGCCCGACGGTCGGGGGCGGCGTAGAGGACCGCGGCGGACTTCGGGGAGCAAACCCACTTGTGCAGGTTGCCGGTCCAGAAATCCACTCCGAGATCGTCGAGGTCCAGCTCGAGGGAGCCGGGCGCATGCGCACCGTCGACCAGGATCGTGATCCCGCGCCGGCGGCATTCGGCGGCCAGGTCGCGGATCGGGAAGACCAGCCCGGTCGGGGACGCGATCTGGTCGACCAGAAGCAGCTTCGCGCGTGGCCCCAGAGCCTGGATGACCGCGGCGGCGACGTCGCCCGGGCCCTCGACCTCGATCGGGACGTGGGCCACCACCACCTCGAAGCCCCGCCGGGCCGCCTCCCGGCGCAGCTGGACCAGCACCGCCGGATAGATGTGGTCCGTGCACACCACCTCGTCGCCCGGCCCGAGCGGCACCGCCCCCAGCGCGGTCTGGGTGCCGGTCGTGGCGTTCTCGACGAAGACGAGAGAATCCGGGGTGGTTCGCAGGAAGGTCGCGAGCCGGGACCGGACCTCCGTCAGCAGGGTGCGCAGCCGTCGCAGGTAGAAGTCCGCCGGGTTGGCCTCGAGCGCGGCGCGCAGGCCGGACTGGACGTCGAGGACCGCCCGCGGGGTCGCCCCGAAGGCCCCGTGGTTGAGGTAGGCGAGCGCCGGATCGAGGGCCCAGGAATCGGATCGGCGCAACCGGTCCAGGGTCACGACGGCACCGTTGAGCTCGGCTGCCGGTTCGGCGGCCGGACCGGCGCGATCGCGTCGACCGGATGCCGGCGCGGGCCCGACCACATGGCCGGGGGCGCGGCCACCGCCGCGGCGACCGCGTAGGCCGCCTGCTCGTAGTTGACCCGCCAGCCGACGAAATGCGGCCAGGCCTCCTCGGGTTCGCGTTCGAGCGGGAAGTTGACGCTGGCCAGGCGCCCCACGGCGTCCCGGAACTCTTCGTAGGTGAGGCTGATCCCCTGTCCGGGGTCCGGGTCGATCTCGACCTCGGCGCCGAGCGCGAGGGCGATCTGCTGGAAACAGGTGAAGCCCATCCGCAGGCACATCCGCGCCGGGACAACCGGCGCGGATGTCGGGCACAGCGCGAGATACATCGCAGCGGAGTCGAGCACCGCGAGCAGGGCGGTCACCCAGGACGCGTACGCGATCGGCGAGCGGAAGCGGGCCAGCGGTAGGTAGGTCGTGTGGCTCTCCGCCACGTCCGCCGCCCAGCGTTCCCAGGTCACGTACAGCTCGGGCAGGGTTTGCGTGGAGGTGCTCTCGGTCTGGAAGCCGTAGCGGGTGCGCAGCAGCAGCTCCGGGCCCCAGGCGGGCAGCCCGGCCCGGGAGTAGAGCAACGTCACCTCCGTCTCCCGCCGGTTGAACGCCCCGTACAGCGTCGGCAGGTAGCCGATCTGGAGCGCGATCGTGACCAGGCCGGTGAGCGCCGCGACATCATCGACGGCGGCCGAGCCGACCCCGTGCGGCGCGGCGTAGCCCAGGGTGAACAGCGAGGACCCGGCCTGGGCGAAGGCGGCGCCGATGCCGGGCGCGGCGAACGGCCAGTCGAGCAGCGCGAAGCCGACGAAGAAGACCGTGAGCCAGGTCGCCAGCTGGCCGAGGAGGATCGTCGCCGCCTGGGCCGAGTAGAGCCGGTCGCGCGCCTTGGCGTCGTCGATCGGATGCACGAGGACGTGGAAAACGTCGTCCACCGCCCGGTCGACCGCCCGGGTGAGCCAGCTCCGCACGCGGCGGGGCACTACGACGGTGCCGATCAGGCTCTTCGCCGCGATCAGGACGAGACCACCGCCCGCGACCGCGGCGACGGCGCGGGCGCCGATCGGCACGATCATGCTCCGCCCTTCCGCATGTGTTCGGCGACACCGGGTAGGCCGACGTTATCCGAACGCGAGGGAAGGAAATCGTGATGAACTCCAAGGTCGCCGTCGTGACCGGCGGCAGCGCCGGTGTCGGCCGGGCCACCGTCCGGGAGCTCGCCGCCGCGGGCTACAACGTCGCCGTGCTGGCCCGCGGCCAGGACGGCGCGGAGGCCGCCGCCAAGGAGGTCGAGAACGCCGGGCGACGCGGGCTCGCCGTGCCGATCGACGTCACCGACCTCGATGCCCTGCGGGCGGCGGCGGAACGGGTGGAGCGCGAGTTGGGCCCGATCGACCTGTGGGTCAACGTGGCGTTCGTGGGTGCGCTCGCCTACTTCTGGGACACCTCGCCGGACGAGTACCGCCGGATCACCGACGTGACCTACTTCGGTCAGGTCAACGGGGTCCGGGTGGCGCTCGAACGGATGCGCCCCCGCGACGCCGGGGTCATCGTCAACGTCGGTTCGGCGCTCGCGTTCCGCGGGATCCCGCTCCAGTCCGCGTACTGCGGAGCCAAGCACGCGATCAAAGGCTTCACCGAATCGGTGATCACCGAGCTGCGGAGCGAGCAAAGCCGGGTCAGGCTCTGCATGGTCGAGCTGCCCGGCATGAACACCCCGCAGTTCACCTGGAACCTGAACAAGATGCCCGGGCATCCGAAGCCGGTGCCGCCGATCTATCAGCCGGAGCTCGCGGCCCGCGCGGTCGCGTTCCTCGCCCGGCATCCCAGGCGCAACATGTGGGTCGGGATCCCGACCGCCTACACCATCCTGGGCAACCGGATCGCGCCGGCATTCCTCGACTGGTACCTCGGCCGGACCGGGGTGAAGGGGCAGCTCACCCAGCAGCCGCTGCCCCGGTTCCCGAGCAACGTGTTCGAGCCGGTGGCGGGGGACCACGGTGCCCACGGGCCGTTCGACGCGCACGCGCGCAGCCCGATGCTGTGGGCGTCCATGCACCGGGCGCTCGTGACCGGTGCCGCGGTGGCCGCCGCGACGGCCGCCACGCTGCGTCGGTTCCGGGTCAGCCGAACCGGCCGGTGATGTAGTCCTCGGTGCGCTGCTCGCGGGGGTTGGTGAAGATCCGGTTGGTGACGTCGGTCTCGACCAGGTAGCCGGGCTCCCCCGGCCCGCGCAGGGTGAAGAAGGCCGTGACGTCGCTGACCCGGGCCGCCTGCTGCATGTTGTGGGTGACGATGACGATCGTGTACCGGTCCTTGAGATCCGACATCAGATCTTCGATCGCCAGCGTCGAGATGGGGTCGAGCGAACTGCACGGCTCGTCCATCAGCAGGACCTGAGGCTCGACGGCGAGGGCGCGGGCGATGCACAGCCGCTGCTGCTGGCCGCCGGACAGACCCGCTCCCGGCCTGCCGAGCCGGTCCTTGACCTCGCGCCACAGGTTCGCCGCGGTCAGCGAGCGTTCCACCGCGGTGTCGAGATCTGCCTTCTTCCGGACACCGGTTAGCCGCAGCCCACTTGCGACGTTGTCGTAGATGGACATGGTCGGGAACGGGTTGGGCCGCTGGAAGACCATCCCCACCGCCCGCCGGACCGCGACCGGATCCACGGCGGAGGCGTAGATGTCCTCGTCGTCGAGCAGGACCCGGCCGGTGATCCGGCCTCCGGGGGTGATCTCGTGGAGCCGGTTGAGGGTGCGCAGGAACGTCGACTTGCCACACCCGGAGGGCCCGATCAAGGCGGTCACCGTCTTCGGTTCGATGACCAGCGAGACGTCGTCGACCGCCTGGACGCTGCCGTAGAAGCAGGACAGACCGATCGTCTCGATCCGCTTCGCCATGACTCCTCGTCTCCCGGGCTTTCCAGGCTACCGGGCGACCCGGCTATTTCGCCGGGTCACCAACCGGGCGGTGACGTAGAGCAACACGACGATCGCGATCAGGGTGAAGGCGGCCGCCCAGGCCCGGTTGACCGACGCCGGGTAGGCCTGCTGCGCACCGACGAAGATGATCAGCGGTAGTGCGCTCTGCGCGCCGTGCAGCGGGTCGACGTTGATGTAGCTGGAACCGAAGGCGGTGAGTAGCAGTGGAGCGGTCTCGCCGGTCACCCGGGCCACGGCCAGCATGACCCCGGTCGTCAGGCCGGCGGACGCGGTCGGAAGCACGACCGACACGATCGTCCGCCACCGGGGAATGCCGAGCGCGTAGCTGGCCTCGCGCAGCTGGCCGGGGACCAGAGCCAGCATGTCGGTCGAGGCGCGGATGACCACCGGCAGCATGAGCACGGCCAGCGACAACGCACCGGCACCGCCGGAGAAGCCGCCGTGCAGCCCGATCACGATGAAGGCGAAGATGAACAGACCGGCGACGATCGACGGCACCCCGGTCATGACGTCGACGACGAATCGCGTCGTCCGGGCGAGGCTCCCTCGGCCGTACTCGTTGAGATAGATGGCCACCAGCACGCCGATCGGCACGCTGATCGCCGTCGCCAGACCGACCTGCTCGACGGTTCCGATGATCGCGTGGTAGACGCCGCCGCCCGCCGAGTCGGGCGAGACACCGGCCAGCGAGTGGGTGAAGAAGGTGGCGCTGAGGTGGGGGACCCCCTTGGCGACGGTGTAGTACAGCACCAGCAGCAGGGGCAGGAGGGCGAGCACGAAGGCGCCGGCGACGAGCGAGGTGGCCAGCCGGTCGACCGCCCGTCGGCGGCCCTCTACGAGCATCGAACCGGCGACCAGGCCGGCCGTCACGAGGAAAGCGGTGAACACGACGAAGTCCGCGTCGCCCTGCATCGGGGTGACGGCGAACAGCAGCACGGACAGGAGGACCGCTCCCGCGACGACCGCGCCGTTCCCGAGCCGGGTGATCCGCCGGTCCGCCGAGGCCAGCCCGGCCGACTGGCGGGTCGTGACCAGTGCGCTCATACCGCCGCGCTCCGTTCGACCGCGCCGGCCCGGTAGATGATCGCCCGGGCGACGACCGCGACCCCCATCGTCATCGCGAACAGGACCAGCCCGGCGGCCATCAGCGCACCGCGACCGACCGGGCCGGCTTCGCCGAACTGGTTGGCGATCAGGGCGGCGATCGTCTCGAGCTTGCCCGGGAGCAGGATGTGGGCGTTGATCGTGTAGCCGGTGCCGAGGACGAGCGCGACCGCGATGGTCTCCCCGAGCGCGCGGCCGAAGCCGAGGATGACGGCGCCGACCATGCCGGGACGGCTCACCGGCAGCATCGCGGTCCGGATCATCTCCCAGCGGGTGGCCCCGAGCGCGAGCGCGGCTTCCCGCTGCGCGGGTTCGACCTGCGCCAGCACCTCACGGCTGATCGCGGAAATGATCGGGATGATCATGATTGCGAGGACGAGCGAAGCGGCGAAGACCGACTTGCTCGCGACCGACGTCGCGTCCTGGCTGTTGGCGAACAGCGGGATGAACCCGAGGTGGCGGGCCAGGAAGTGCTGTAAGCCGATCAGGTGGGGCACGAGGAAGTACAGGCCCCAGAGCCCGTAGACGACGGAGGGGATCGCGGCCAGCATGTCGGTCAGGTAACCGAGCAGGTGGGCGATCCGTCGCGGGGCGTAGACCACCACGTAGAGCGCGACGCCCAGGGCGATCGGGAAGGCCATGAGCAGGGCCAGCGCGCTCGACAGCGCCGATCCGAACGCGACCGCCGCCACCCCGAAGAGGCCGGCCGTGTCCGGGTCCCACCCGAACGTCGTCCAGAAGCTTCCGTGGTCGGAGCGGATCGCCGGCACCGCCTGGACCAGGAGGAACACGGTGATCGCGACGAGGATCCCCAGCACGAGCACCGCGGCCAGCCGGGTCAGGCTGCGGAAGATCGGGTCAGCCAACCGGCCGCGCCGCCCCCCGGCGGCGGCGGTGAGGGAACTCACCGGTGCGGACCTTTCGACGGGCGGGTCAGGACCAGGGGCGGGCGCCCCTGGTCGCGGACGATAGCGCAGCCGCGGGTCAGGAGATCGCGGCGATCGTCGCGGTGTCCCGGGTCACCAGCGTGCTGGGCAGCGGGGCGAAGCCCAGGCCGGTGGCGTACTGCTGACCGGTGGTGACCGCGTAGGTGAGGTAGTCCTTGAGCAGCGCGACGGTGCCCGCGCTGACGCTAGACGGATAGGTCGTGCACGTGATGACGTAGGTAACCGTCGAGATCGGGTAGGCGTTGGGATCGGTGGGGCGGAAGTTGAGCTTCGCGCTGAGGTCGTCGGGCCCGGCCGGCGCCACGGTGAGGCTGGCCAGCCCGGTACTCACGTTCGCGGCGTTCAAGGCGACGTAGCTGCCGCCGGCGTTCTTCACCTGTGCCGTCGGCAGGTTGTGCGCGGTCGCGTAGTTCTGCTCGACGTAGGTGATGCCGCCGGTCGTCGAGGCGACCCCGGCCGAGACCCCGGCGCTCTGCGCCGCCCCCTGCCCGACCGGGAAGTTGACCGTCTTCCCGCTCCCCAGGGCCCAGTTCGTCGCCGCGTCCTTGAGGAAACCGGTGAACACCGCCGTCGTGCCCGACGCGTCCGACCGGTAGAAGACGGAGATGTGGGTGCTCGGCAGCGCCACCCCCGGGTTGTCCTGGGTCAGCGCCGAGGCGTTCCAGGTCGTGATCGAACCGTCGAAGATCCCGGCGATCGTGTCCGGTGAGAGCTTGAGCGAATGCACGGTCGGGAGGTTCCAGGTGAGGGCCACCCCGCCCGCCGCGACCGGGATGTCCAGCGCCAGGCTGTGGCAGCGACCATCCGCGCCCGGACGGTCCTTGCTGGTGAGGATGACGTCGTCGCCGGCGAAGGTCTGGGTCCCGGAACTGAACAGGGAAACCCCGGCACCCGATCCGTCACCGGTGTAGTCGATCTGGGCGTTGGAGCACTGCGCGGTGAACTGCGCGATCCACTTGAGCTCCATCGGCTGCTGGAACGTCGAGCCGGCACCGCTCAGGGTTCCGCCGGCGCAGCCGGCAGCCTGGGTCGAGCCGCTGCTCGGGGTGCCGCCCGGGGCGCCGTTGTTGTTGTTGCTCCCGCAACCCGCGATCAGCATCGCCGCCGTGCCTACCGCCAGCAGTCCGCCGCGCCGTCCGATCCTCACGATGGGTTGTCCTCC
Source organism: Mycobacteriales bacterium (assembly GCA_035533475.1). Classification (NCBI taxonomy): domain Bacteria; kingdom Bacillati; phylum Actinomycetota; class Actinomycetes; order Mycobacteriales; species Mycobacteriales bacterium. The sequence goes on from DATLTS010000018.1 coordinate 23,317, forward strand.
CGTGGTCGCCCGCGCCGGTGCCTACCGACGTCGCCGACGACGCTAGGAAGATCGGATGACGGGATCGCCCCGTCGACATGAACGGAAGGTGAACGACGGACGAACAGTCCGGTCAGGGGCCGCCGAGGGCGCCGAGGGTGGCGCGCTCCCCGGTCACCAGGTAGATGACCCGGCGCGCGACCGAGACCGCGTGGTCGCAGAACCGCTCGTAGTAGCGACCGCACAAGGTCACGTCGATCGCCCGCTCCACCCCACCCTCCCAGTCCGGGGTGAGAATGATCTGGAAAAGCTTGCGGTGCAGGTTGTCCATCACGTCGTCGTCCTTCTCCAGCTCCGCCGCAAGGTCGACGTCCCGGGTGGCGACCACGCTCCCGCACTTGGTGACGATCCGCTGCGCGACCTGACCCATCTCGAGGACCGTCGCCCGCAGCTCCTGCGGGATCGCCTGGACCGGATACCTACGGCGGGCCACCTTGGCGATGTGGTGCGCGAGGTCGCCCATCCGCTCCAGGTCACTGGACATCCGCAGGCTCGTGATCAGGATCCGCAGGTCGCTGGCCACCGGCTGCTGGCGGGCAAGCAGCTCGAACGCGCGCGATTCCACGTCCTGGTAGGCGGCGTCGATCCCCTCGTCGGCCGAGATGACGCTCTCCGCGAGGGCCAGGTCGGCATCCAGCAACGCCTGGGTGGCGCCGTTGATGGCGCTGCCGACGATCTGGGTCATCGAGACGATCGTCGCGAGGATGGCGTCCAGCTCGTCGTGGTAAAGATCCCGCACGTCGACTCCTTCCCCCGGCCCGGTCCAGCTTCTCACGGAACCGCCCGGCCGCCGGGCGGGTGAATGAACGGTGACGGGCGCGTCGGTGAATTCCCGATGTCCGGCCGGGTTCCCCGCCGATGCCTCCCTATCCTGAGATCGTGGCGATCGCGGTCGGCGTTCTTTCGGCTGCCCTGACCGTGGCCCTGGTGGCCCTGGTGGCCCTGACCGTGCTGGCCCTGGCGCACCGCGGCCGGGCGCGGCGCTCGCCCGTGGCGGCGGTTGTCACCCCCGCGACCAGCGAGGCCGAGGAGCTGCTCGGCCTGTTGCCCACCGCGGTCGCCGTCGTGGACTCCTCCGACGACCCGCGATACGCCAACCACGCCGCCCGGGCGATCGGTCTTGCCACGCCCCGCGGCCTCGCGGCTGACCTGCGCGCGCAGGTCCGGGAAACCCGCCGGGACGGGATCGCGCGCGACACCGAACTGGGGCTGCGACCACCCGATGCCAACCGCGCGGGCCGGCCGGCCGCCTGGGTGCGAGCCCGCACGCACCGGCTGCGCGACGGTCAGGTGGCCCTGCTCGTCGACGACATCACCGAGACCCGGCGGGTGGAGGCGGTCCGCCGGGATTTCGTCGCCAACGTCGGCCACGAGATCAAGACGCCGGTCGGCGCGATCGAGCTGCTCCTCGAAGCCGCCGACGGCGCCGGGAACGACCAGGTCGCGGTCGACCGGTTCATGGCCCGGCTGCGCGTGGAGAGCGCCCGGCTGAGCCGGCTGGTCCAGGAGATCCTCGACCTGTCCAGGCTGCAAGGCGGCGAGCCGCTGCCGCCTTCGCATCCGGTGCCGCTGCGCCGCGTGGTGTCCGAAGCCATCGACCGGGCCGAGACCGCGGCCACCGCCAAGGCCATTCGGATCCGCAGCGACGTGGAGGACGTCCTCGTCGCCGGCTCGGAGTCCCAGCTGGTCACCGCCATCACGAACCTGTTGGACAACGCGGTTGCCTACAGCCCGGCCTCGACGACGATCGCCGTCACCGGGCGCGCGGCCGGCGGCTGGGCCGAGCTCGCGGTCGCCGACCAGGGCTCGGGCATGGATCCGTCGGAGACCGCCCGGATCTTCGAGCGCTTCTACCGGGTCGACCCCGCCCGCTCGCGGATGACCGGCGGCACGGGTCTCGGCCTGGCCATCGTCAAGCACATCGTGAGCAACCATGGCGGGGAGGTCCGGGTATGGAGCCGCCCGGGCTCCGGGTCGACCTTCACCCTGCGTCTGCCGCTGGCGGAGGCGCGGGGCGCGGTCACCGGACTGCCGGCGGCGGAGGCGGTGCCGTGACCAAGGTGCTCATCGTCGAGGACGAGGAGTCCTTCGCCGATGCCCTGTCCTACCTGCTCGGGCGGGAAGGATTCGACGTCCGGGTCGCGACCACCGGTCCCGACGCCCTCGCCGAATTTCATCGCGCCGGCGCCGACCTCGTCGTGCTCGACCTCATGCTGCCCGGCATGGCCGGCCTCGAGGTCTGCCGCCGGCTGCGCTCGGTCTCCGACGTGCCCCTGATCATGCTGACCGCGAAGGACAGCGAGGTGGACAAGGTCGTGGGCCTGGAGATCGGCGCCGACGACTACGTGACCAAGCCGTACTCCGCCCGAGAGCTGATCGCCCGGATCCGGGCCGTGCTGCGCCGGCGGGCCGCCGCCGGGGAGGAGGACCCGCTCGACGTCCTCGGCGTCGGCCCGATCCGGATGGACGTGGACCGGCACGTGGTCACCGTCGGCAGCCAGCCGGTGGAGCTGCCGCGCAAAGAGTTCGAGCTACTCGAGCTGCTGCTCCGCAACTCCGGCCGCGTGCTCACCCGCCAGCAGCTCATCGACCGGGTCTGGGGCTCGGACTACGTCGGTGACACCAAGACCCTCGACGTGCACGTCAAGCGCCTGCGCGCCAAGCTGGAACCCGACCCGGCCCAACCCCGCTACCTGCTCACCGTCCGCGGGTGGGGCTACAAGATGGAAGCCTGAGGAGAACCGCCCCGATGTCGCGACTCCGCTACGACCTGCTCGGCTGCGCCCTCCACGGTCATGCGCTCGCCGGCACCGGCGCGGCGAGCCTCCGCCCCGAGGACCACGTTCTGGTCCGCGAGCATGCCGGCCTGCGGTGGCACCGCTGCCTGCGCTGCGACGCGTGGGTGCCGACGGAGCCGCCGGCCGCACCGACCACCGAGTTCCCCCCGGGGCCGGATGAGGTGGAGGTGCCACTGCGCGGGAAGCCGCTGCGGGACCGCTACGTCCTGCGCCTGATCGCCTTCGACCGTTTCGTCCACGTCGTCGTGCTCGGCGCGTTAGCCGTGGTGATCTTCCTGTTCGCCCGGCACAAGATCGGCCTCGAGCGTGACTACATACGAATCCTCAACGACATCCAGGGTGGTGCCGGTGGTCCGGCCCATGGCCAGCACGGCCTGCTCGGCGAGATCCAAAAAGCGTTCCGGGTGAGCCCCACCCATCTGTACTACGCCGGCGGCTTCGTCGCCGCCTACGCGCTGCTCGAGGGGGTGGAGATGGTCGGCCTGTGGCGAGGCCGGCGCTGGGCGGAATATCTCACCTTCGTCGCAACCTCGGTGCTGCTACCCCTCGAGGTGTATGAACTGGGTCACTCGTTGAGCGTGCTAAAAGCCGTGACATTCGCGATCAACCTGGCCATCGTCGTCTACCTGCTGCTCGCGAAACGGCTGTTCGGCCTGCGCGGTGGCGGGCGTGCGGTGGCGGAGGAGCGGGAGCGGGACTCCGGCTGGCCGGCGGTGCTGCGGGCGACGCCGACGGCTCCCGGGCCGACGTCCTGACCACTCAGCGGCGCAGCGAGGGGTGCCGGCCGAGCACCGGCATGAGCAGTGGGTGCGGCGTGTACCGGGCGGAGAGCGCACCGGCCCGGTTGAAGGCGCCGGGGATGACGACCGCGCGGTCGCGATCCAGGCCGGTGACCCCGGCCTTCGCGACCTGCGCCGAGCTCACCCACATGAAGGAGGGCAGCACGTGCGCCTCCTCGTCGGAGATGCCGGCCGCCTCCCCGAAACCGGTCTCGACCGGACCCGGGCACAGCGCGGTGACCGTCACGCCGGTCGCGCGCAGCTCGGCGCGAAGGGCCTCGGTGTAGGACAGGACGAACGCCTTGCTCGCGGCGTAGCTGGCCTGGCCCGGCAACGGCTGGAAGGCCGCCGTCGATGCGACGTTCAGGATGGCTCCCCGACCGCGACCGACCATGCCGGGCAGCAACCGGCTGCAAAGGTCGACCACGGCTTCGATGTTGAGCCGAACGAGCGCCAGCTCCCGGTCCGGGTCGCCCCGATGTGCCGCCCCGGAGGTACCGACGCCGGCGTTGTTCACCAGCACGTCCACGGTCCGGTCCCCGGCTTCGAGCTGGGCGAGGAGCCTCGCCCGGTCGGCGGCGCTCGCCAGATCCGCGGCGATCGCCTCGACCCGCACCCCCGCGCCGTTCAGCTCATCGGTGAGGCCCCGCAGCCGCTCGGCGCCGCGGGCGACGAGGACGAGACCGTGCCCGCGGGCGGCCAGTTCGCGGGCGATGTCGGCGCCGATGCCGGAGGAGGCCCCGGTGACCAGGCAGGTGCGGTCGGGGGCCGGGGTCGGGAGCGTCATGCCGGCGACCCTAAGCCGCGGGCGTGCATTACCACCAGCGCGGGCAGCAGTTCCACGCGGACCGCGACCGGTGGAACCGGCGCCGGAGGAGCACCCGGCTGGCGAGGAACGCCAGCCCGACGAAGGCCAGAAGCGGGAGCAGGTGCACGACCACGGAGATCGCCAGCGCCACGAGCGCGAGTCGCCAGGCGACCGCGCGCAACCGCCTCCGGTGGGTCGGTTCGGCCCGGCGCGAGCCGCCGTCGTGTGGCGGCAGGTCGGCGCAGAGCGCGTCGAGGTCGGCGCCGATGCGGGCTTCGAGGGCAAGCCCGGTGCGCTCCTCGTGCTCGAGGCGGGTCAGCCGGCCCTCGGCGTAGTGCCGGCTGAGCGCGGTGACCACGGCCTCCCGCTCCGCGTCACCGACCCGCAGGGATGAGGCCGCCGCCCTCACGGGGCGCCGCCGGCGGGGCCGTCGTCCTCGGCGAGCAGCCGGTACAGCGCGCGCCTCGTCTCGTTGACCATCGTCTCCGCGCGGGCCACCTGGCCGGGGGTGCCCGCGGCAGCGACCTGGAGTACGGCGGCCATCAACTGGCCGGCGTACTCGCGGAGGTCGCCGGCGCCGTCGTCCGCCTCGTCGGCCATCTCCTCCCACGGAGCCCGCCGCCCCTGGGACGCGGTCTGCACCTCCGCGCGGCCGGCATCGGTGAGTTCGAAGGTCCGCCGGCCGTCGCGTTCGGAGACCGACACCAGGCCCTCGTCCTCGAGCTGCTGGAGGGTCGGGTAGACCGAGCCGGGGCTCGGCCGCCACACGCCACCGCTGCGGGTGGTCAGCTCGGTGATGATCTGGTAGCCGTGCATCGGCGACTCGGCGAGCAGGGTGAGCACGGCCAGGCGCACGTCGCCGCGCCGAGGCCGCGGCCGACGCCCCCGCGGGCCGCCCGTCCAGGCCCACGGGCCGGCGAACCCCCAGGGGCCGTGCGGCCGGGGATGGTGGCGGGGCTCGCCGGGGGGCGCGCCGCTCGCCCAGAGCAGGGAGAGCCAGGATTTGAGCTGCTGCGGATCGAGCCGGAAACCGGGTGCCGCCGTCGTCGCGTCCACGCGAGCCACCTTTCCTGCCGGAGGCCACTCACGATATATCGCGTACGGACCGTGTCAAGGCCTCGGCCTCCCGGCATGATTGGCGGGTGACAGCCGGAGCGCGCGGGCTCGGCCGGAGGGCGGTCCGGGCCGCTCCGGTCCTCGCCGTCGTGCTGGTCGTCGCCGTCGCCTTCCTGCCGCGCAGCGCCCCCTACGACCTACAGGTCTTCCTCCGGGCGGGCCACCGGTTGGCCGGCGGCGGGGACGTCTATCCGGCGCCGGGCAGCAGGTCGGTCTACTCCGGCTTCTCCTTCGTCTACCCGTTCGTGATGGCGTGGCCGTTCGCTGCGCTGGCGTGGCTGCCCGATCCGGTCGCGGTCGGGATCTGCACGGCCGTGGGGTTCGCCGCGGTCCTCGGGGCCTGCACGCTCGCCGGGCCGGGCGGCCGATTGCCTCCGGTCCTGCTCCTGCTGAGCTCCTTCACGCTGGTCGGGCTCCAGCTCGGCAGCATGAGCGTGCTGCTGCTCTTCGGGCTGGTGGCGGCATGGCGGTTGCGCGACCGGCCGCTGTGGTTCGCCCTGGTGGCCACTCCGCTCGTGGCGTCCAAACTTTTCCTTGCGCCGCTTCTCCTCTGGTTACTCCTCACCGGGCGCTGGCGGGCGCTCGGGGGCACCGTCGCCGGACTGATCGGCGTGCTCGGCTTGGGCTTCCTCACCGGTCCGCTCGGGCCGGTCGCATACGCTCGGCTGCTCGGGGCGCTGGCGCGACACGAGGCCGCCTCCGGACTCGGTTTCATCAGCCTGCTCCGTGGGCTCGGCGTCTCCCCCACGGCGTCGGAACTGCTCGCGGTCGCCCTCGCCGGCGCCGTCGTGTGGTGGGCCACCCTGCGGATGCGCCGCACCGGCGACGAGCGGTGGCTCTACAGCGCAGCGGTCGTCGCCGCCCTGTTGCTCACCCCGGTGCTCTGGAGCCATTACCTCGTTCTGCTCGCGGCCCCGCTGCTCGTCGCCGAGGCCGGCCCGCTCTGGTTCGCCGGTTTCGCGGTGTCCAGTTGGGCGGTGACGGTCCCGCACGGGAGCAACGCGATGACCGACGTGCTGGGCCTCGTCCTGCTGCTGCCGATCGCCGGTTACGCCGCCCGGGAGCAGGTGGCCCGGTTCTGGCGGGGGGCGGTGCTCGCCGCCGGGTTGGCCATCGCCGGGATCGCGGTCGGCCTGACCGTGCTGACCGGCCCGGTCTCGTGGCACCCGGCCAGTACCGCGCTCGCGGTGGTGATCTCGCTCGCCGTGTTACGCGCGAACCCAGGCCTCGACCGCGTCCGGTTCTCTGGGCAGCGCCGCGGAGAGGTTCTGCATCCCGGCGGGGGTGACCAGCACGTCGTCCTCGATCCGGACGCCGATCCCGCGTAGCTCGGGCGGCACGGTGAGATCGTCCGGTTGGAAGTACAGGCCGGGCTCGACGGTCAGCACCATGCCGGCTTCGAGCCGGCCCTCGGGGTAACGGTCGCCCCGGGCCCGCGCGCAGTCGTGGACGTCCAGCCCGAGCATGTGCCCGGAGCCGTGGATCGTCCACCGCCGGTACAGCCGGGAGTCCTCACCGAGGTCGTCGGCCGCCGGCTTCGGCAGAACGCCGAAGGCCTCCAGGCCGTGGGCCATGACCTCCATCGCGGCGAAGTGGTAGTCCCGGAACCGCGCGCCGGGCCGGACCGCAGCCAGGCCGGCCTCCTGCGCCGCAAGCACCAGCTCGTACACCCGACGCTGTTCGGGGCTGAACCGGCCCGACACCGGGATCGTGCGGGTCACGTCCGCGGTGTACAGCCAGCGGTTCTCCACTCCCGCGTCGACGAGCAGCAGTTCCCCGGGCCGGACCGGACCGTCGTTGCGGCCCCAGTGCAGGGTGGTCGCGTGCGCACCGGCCGCGGCGATGGTCCCGTAGCCGACACCATTACCTTCGAGCCGGGCGCGGGTGGCGAAGACCCCCTCGACCATCCGCTCGCTGGTCCCGACCGCATCCGGAAGCGACCGAACGATGTCCTGGAAGCCGCGGACGGTGGCCGCGACCGCGTCGGTCAGCTGGGCGAGCTCGAAGTCGTCCTTGATCAGACGGAGCTCTGAGCAGACCGCGGCGAACTCGTCGTTCCCGTCATCGCGAGCGTCCGCACCGGCCGGGACCGCGGCGTCGACCGACGCGTCGAGGCCGGGCAGCAGGCGGACCGGATGCCCGGCAGCAGCCCCCAGGACCGCGTCCAGCTCGTCGAGCGGGCGGCACTCCAGGCCGAAGGCCACCGCCGCCTCGGCCAGGCTGCGCCGGCGGCCCTCCCAGAACTCGCCCTGCCGGTGCTTGTAGAAGCCGGGGTCTTCGGCGCGGGAATGCACCGGCGTGCGGAACAGTACCGAGTCGTGGCCGCCCCCGGAGGGCACGAGGACGAGCACGGCGCCCGGGTCCGGGTCACCGGTGAAGTAGAAGAAGTCGCTCCCGGGCCGGAAGTCGTACGGGGTGTCGTTCGAGCGGATCTTGAGCCGGCCGGTCGGTAGGACCAGCAGCTCACCGGGGAAGGCAGCAGACAGCGCGGACCGCCGCTTCGCCGTGTAGGGGGCACACTCGACCGTCTCGTCGAGGCGGTTCCGTTCCGCCCACCCGGTGAGCATGAACGCGTCGAGGGCCGACGAGAAGCCCAGGTCGTAGCTCGTGCGCGATCGCCGATCCGGATCCGCCATGGGTCGCCTCCCGGCCCCACGGTACCTCCGGGTCCGGCGCCCGCCGGACTGCCCGGCTGCGCCGGTCTCAGCCTGTCTCAGCCTGTCTCAGCCGGTCTCAGCTGGTCGGCTCCCGCCACAGCCAGACGATTTCCCGGTCGTCGTGGGCATCGCCACCGGCCTCGAGGAGCCGGGCCGCGCCGCCGGCGAAACCCTGGAGAACCTGGCGATAGGCGTTGCCGAGCAGCCGATCGATCCCGGTGTCGATGTCCTCGTGGGAGCGCTCCACGCAGCCGTCGGTGTAGAGCAGCAGGGCGTCGCCGGCATCCAGCCGTCCATGCTGGACGGGCCAGAACGCGGTGTCGGTGACCCCGAGCAGAACGCCGCTGCTCTCGAGGACCCGCCAGTCCCCCGCTCCGGCGTGGAACTCCGCCGGCGGCGGGTGCCCGGCGACGCTGAGCGCGTAGTCGCCGCTGGCCAGGGTGACGGCGACATGCACCGCGGTCCCGAAACCGTCGTCCCACCCCTGCCGGAGCAGGTGCGCGTTCAGCGCGGGGAGCACCTCGGTCGGCGGCACCGCGCCCAGGATGCCGCTCACGGCGCCGGCCAGCATCAGCGCACGAGTGCCGGCCTCGATCCCCTTGCCCGAGACGTCGACCAGCACCAGTTCCAGCAGCTTGCCCTGCCGGGTGAGTGCGGAGACGCAGAAATCCCCGCCGAACGCCGCGCCGTCCGCCGTCAGGTGCGCAAGTTCCAACGCCCAGCCGGGTGGAAGAGATGGCGGGTTGGACAGCGCGGCCAGCTGCTCGCGGAGGTCGATGACCAGCCGGTCCGGGTCGCCGCGGCGCGAACGGCCCGGTCGCCGCGGTCCCAGGGTCACGGGCAGGAGGCTACCCCGGCCGTGGGCGGCGGGGCATCGACCGGACATATCGTCCGGGTCAGGAAAACCTGACCTGCCCGATCCGACTCGAAGTGCGGGGAGGGCACCAACCGGGTAGGGGCCTTGCCATGCAGCCGTTCGACTCGGTCAGCCGCTTGGAAGATCTTCGTGCCATCGACCCGGTGGTGCGCTCGGTCCGGTCGGTCGTGCATCGGGCGCTGAAGAACCAGCGGGTCGCCGACCTGTTGCACGGCACCTGGCTCGGACACCCGCTGCACCCGGCGCTCGTTCAGGTGCCCATCGGGGCGTGGCTCGCCGCCTCGGTTCTCGACGTCGCCGTGCCCGGTTCCGGCCCGGCGTCAGCGACCCTAGTCGGGGTGGGTCTGGCGGGTGCCGCGCCGGCGGCGTGGGCCGGCTGGGCCGACTGGGCCGACCTTCCCGATCGGCCGGCCCGGGTGGGGCTGGTGCACGCCGGGACGAACGGTCTCGCCGTCGGCCTGTATGCCGGGTCCTTGGCGGCCCGTCTCTCCGGGCGGCGCGGGCGCGGGAAGCTGCTCGCCCTCGCCGGCCTGGGAACCGCACTGGGCGGCGGCGTGCTCGGCGGACATCTCGCGTTCCGGCAGGCCGCCGGAGCGAACCACGCCGAATACGTCGCTCGCCTGATGCCGACCGGCTGGACCCGGGTGGCACGACTCGACGAGCTGGCGGACGGCAAGCCCGTCGAGCGGATGGTCGGGCCGGTGCCGATCATGCTGCTGCGCCGGCACGGCTCGGTGCATGCCCTCGCCAACACCTGCAGCCACCTCGCGGGCCCGTTGCACGAGGGCGAGCTCTCCGACGATCCAGAACCCTGCGTCAGCTGCCCCTGGCACGGGAGCACGTTCCGGCTGCGCGACGGCGCGGTCCTCCGCGGTCCGGCCACAGCTCCGCAGCCGGTCCTGGAGACGCGGGTCCAGGGCGGCGAGGTCGAGGTCCGGCTCGAGATCCGGGGATAGGGGTCGGTCATGCGGGTGATGCAGCGAATCCAGGCCGAAGGCGCCGAGTACTCGGATGGGGCGGAGCGACAGCTCGGCTCGCGCGCCGTCACGATCGGCGTCTACGCCGCCACCCTCGCCGGTCTCGCGGCTGCCGTACGCGGCCGCCGGGCCGAGATCGCCGAGCAGATCGACTGGCGGGATCTGGGGCTGGTGGCACTGGCCTCCTTCCGCCTGTCGCGGACGATCGCCAAGGACAGTGTGGCGAGTCCGGTGCGCGCTCCGTTCACCCGCTTCGAGGGGGTCAGCGGACCCGCGGAGCTCAAGGAGTCTCCCCGCGGCCACGGTTGGCGACACACCATCGGCGAGCTGATCACCTGCCCGTTCTGCCTCGACCAGTGGGTGTCGACCGGCTTCGTCGGTGGCCTCGTACTGGCCCCGCGGGTCACGCGGGTGCTCGCGGCGGTGTTCGCCGTCCGCGGCCTCGCCGACGCCGGGCAACTCGGCTATGCCTGGCTCGAACACCGCGCCGAGTAGCCGCTACCCGGGGTCGGTGACGTGCTCGCCGGGGCTCGCCCGCTGGCTGAGTACCTGGTGCGGGCCCTGAAGAAGTCGCAGGAGTGTCACCAGGCCGACGCCGCCCACCAGATTGCCGAGGGCAGCCCAACCGGCTGCTTCCAGCCAACTCAGGTAGCCGAACGGCGCGTGCCCGGTATGCAGTGCCGCGAACATCATCAACGACGCGACGATCGCATGGTTGAGCTTGCCGGCACCGAGCAGGAAGGCCGCCGCGAACGCCGCCACGATTTTGGCGGTCATCGCCTCGCTGGTGTGCTGCATCCAGGTCATCAACGTGATGACCAGGCCTCCGAGCAGGGCCAGGGAGAAGGCGCGCCAGCCCAGGCCAAAGCCCACGTAAGCAGCCCCGGAGTGCACGGCGGTCGCCGCCAGGTTCGGGAAGCCGGCGATGATCAGGCCGGTCACGATCCAGCCACCGATCAGGTTGAAGACGAGCGTCCCGGCCCACAACCAGAACAGCCGCCACCAAGGGGCCTGCCGCGCGACCACTGCGATCACCGGCACGAGGAAGTTCTCGGTGAACAGTTCGCTACCAGCGAGAGTGAGCGCGATGAACCCGATCGGGAACGCCAACCCGGCCAGCACGTCGCTCCGGGTGGCCGCGAGCACGATGAGAAAGGCGAGAACACCCGTTGCCACGTCCACACCGCCGACGAACCCGGTCGCGAACAGTGCGGACACGCCGCGACCGAGCCGGCGCTTCCCCTCCTCCAGCGTCCGGTCGAACCCAGCCTCGGGGGTCTGGTCCGCGGGTGCCGGCTGCTCCGTTTCGGTGTCGACCATCCCGTGACGGTTCCGCCAGGAGCGGCCAGGGAAACCTCGTGCCGCCCGAGCGGGCGAGTCCCCGAAACGGGCAAACGTGATGTCGGTCACGCCTGCTTGCGGGTGTACGCAGACGCTCGGCGGGAAGGCTTTGAGTGACCGTGATCCCTATTCGCGAGGTGGACCGCATGATTCCCCGTATCAGTCCGAGCAACATCCGCGGCATCAGCGACAAGGTCGTCGGGCTCGGCAAGGAGATCTTCGGCAGCGCGCTCGGGAACGACCGGCTCAAGCGGAGCGGTCAGCTGCAGCAGGACGCCGGGACCGAGCGACTCAAGGCGCTGGAGGAGCAGACCAAGGCCGAGGCGCGCGGTGGCCAGGCCAAGACCGCGGAGACGCGGGAGCGCGCCGCGCAGCGGGAGAAGGCGAACGCCTGAGTCCGTCCGACCACAACCGAAAGGAGTCGCCCCGATGGGCGTATTCGAGCAGGCCAAGGGCAAGGTCAAGGAGACCGTAGGCGACGTCACGGACAACGACGCGCTGCAGGCCGAAGGCCGAGCCCAGGACGAGAAGGGTGCCGCGGAGACCCAGGAGACGAAGCACCGGGCCGCAGCGCAGGTGCACGAGAAGAAGGCCGAGGCGCTCGATCGTCAGGCCGAGGCAGTGAACGACTGAGCTAGCTGGATGCGAAGCCCCGTCCGGAATTCCGGGCGGGGCTTCGCCGCGTCAGGCGGCGATCGCGGGAGCGCGACGGAGCAGCCGGACGACCGCTGTTTCGAGAAGCGCCAGCGGACCGCCGTCGACCGTCTCCGGGCCGGCCGGCCAACGCTCCAGGGTCGCCTGCACGGTCTCGCCGGCGAGGTAGCAGTCGACGATGCGCGGGTCGACGTAGGAGCTCCGACAGACCGCCGGGGTGTTGCCGAGGTAATGCGCGACCTCGCGGTAGGCGCGGGCAACCGCGCGCTGCCGCCCGCTCGGCGAGGTCGGCGCGCGGGCCGACGCAGCGAATGCCGCCGCGGCGAGCAGGGTGGCGTTCCAGGTCCGGAAGTCCTTGGCGGTGAACCCGGGCCCCGCATGCGCCTTGAGGTAATCGTTGATGTCCGTCGAGCGAAGGTTCACCCATCGTCGCCCGGACCGGTACGCGAGCAGAGCAGGTCCGCCGCTGCGGCGTCGTTGAAGGGTCCGGACGATCTCCGCGACGACCGGATCGACGAGCGCCTGCACCCGCTGTCGACCACCCTTCGCCGGATAGTCGAACACGAGGTCCTGCCCGCGGACCTGCACGTGGGACTGCTCGAGGGTGGCCAGGCCGAAAGTCCCGTTGGCCTCCGCGTACTCCTCGCTGCCGATCCGGAAGAAGCCGAGGTCGAGCAGACGCACCGCGCACGCGAGGATCCGCTCCTGGTCGAGCTCCGTCCGGGCCAGGCCGACCGCGACCTGGCGGCGCAGGCCGGGCAGCACGGCCGCGAACTCGAGCATCCGGTCGAACTTCTCGGCGTCGCGACGGGCCCGCCAGGCGTCGTGGTAGCGGTACTGGCGCCGTCCGGCCGCGTCCGTGCCGGTCGCCTGGATGTGGCCGCGGGGGTCCGGGCTGATCCACACGTCCTGCCAGGCGGGCGGGATGGCCAGCGCGCGGATCCGGTCCAGCGTCGCGGGGTCGCGGACCGGGGCGCCGGTGCGGTCGAGGTAGCGGAACCCGCGCCCGGCCCGCACGCGGCGCAGACCGGGCGTCCCGCAGTCAACCCGCCGCAGCCGCATGCTCCTCCGTCCCACCGTCGGTAGTCACGACCTTCCCGGTGGGCCGACGGCGGAAACGAAGGGCTAGTTCCCGCTTCCCCCCGTCATGGGGAGGCGGGAACCCAGCCGACAACATCGACGGCCACATCAACCGGCGAACCGTCGGAGTACAGATTGACCATGCCGTTGGACGCCAACTGGACGCTGACGAAGTCAGCCACGTCGTTGGTGCCGTCGTAGTTGATCGCAGATGCCGTCGGCGCGGTCGTCGCGTCGCCCGGGAAGACCCGCAGGTCGCCTCCCCCTGCCGACGGATCGATCGCTGTCACCTGAAGAAGCACCGACCTGGCGTCGGCCGGCACACCGCCGACACCGGAGACTTGGAAACCGATCACCTGGCCGGCAGGCAGCGGGCCGCTGAGCAAGCCGACCCGATCCGGAGCCGGACGGGTATCAAGAATCCGGACCGGATTTTGAGTGACCAAGGCCGTGCTGGAGTAGTAGTAGCCGGAAACGTCGACGACGAGATCCGTGTCACTGCCCGAGGTGAGGAAATCAATCTTCCCGCTCGACGGCAGCTGGGACAGCACGAACACAGCAGTGTCCTGACCGGGAATGTAGTTGATGTTCGAACTGTCCGGGGTCGGCGAGCCGTCCGGATACACCCGCAGGTTTCCGGCTCCCGCGGGACCCACGGCCGTCACGTTCAACGCCACGGCGGTCGCTCCAACCGGCACGCCACCCACCCCGGCGACAGTCACTACGCGAGGGACTCCCGGCGCCAGCTTCGCGGAACTGCCACCGGTACCATCTCGCGTGTCGATGATCCGCACTGGCGTCTGACCCTGGTACCCGGCAGCGTTCGTGCAGTAACCGACCACATCCAGCAGGGCGCCGCTCGCGCTCCCGTCGGAGTAGAGATCGACCTTCCCGTTCGACGGGAGAGACACGATCGCGTAGTTTGCCACCGTTCGGTGTGGCACATAGTTGACCGTGGACGCGAGCGGCGCCGCGGACCCATCCGGGTAGACCCGCAGGTTCCCGGCGCCGGCCGGGCCGACTGCGGTGACGGTCATCTCCACCGCGGTCGCTGACGACGGGACTCCGCCCATCCCGGCAACCTGGATCGGGTAGCTATTACCAGCGGCGAGCGGTGCGGACAACCCGCCCGTCCCGTTCCTCGTGTCCAAGATGCGAACTGGAGGGAGGTTGGCGCATCCAGCCACGGCGAGATAGGTGAACTCCGCCTGCGGCACCGCCGCAGACGACCCACCCGGCGTCGTCACGGTGACATACACCGGACCGGCTCCGCCGATGGCTGGGGACACCGCATCGATCTCGCTGCCGGACACCACGGCGAACGACTTGGCGGGGGTATCGGCGAACACCACCGAGGTGGCCCCCGTGAACCCGCTCCCGGTGATCTTCACGGGCGTACCACCTGTGGTCGGCCCGCTGGTTGGGCTTAGCCCGGTGACGCTCGGCGTCGGCCCGGTGAACGCTGCGGCCGTGTTGGTCAGGGCGAAACTGGCCGGCGACGCGCCGGAAGTACTGGCGGCGACGGTGTAACTACCGGCCGCCACCCCAGCCGTTACCGGTACCGACACCGTGCCATCGCTGCCGCTGGCCGCGCTCGAGCCGCTCGGGAAGGTCGCCGTCGCGCCGCTGGCGGCTGGGGTCGGTACAAGACTCACCGTCGCCCCGGGGATCGGGTTCTGGCCGGCATCGCGAACGATCGCGACGAGCGGGTTGGCGAAGCTCGCGCCCACGGTCGCGCTCTGCCCGCCACCGGACACCGCGGTCACCGTCGCGGGGGCGTTCACCGAAACCGTGACGTCCCCCATTGCCCATCGCTCATCGGAGCAGTTCTGGCTCAAACCATCAGCGAAGGTCAGGTTCGCGCTTGGGGAGCTGTCCGGCACGGTTTCAGTGACCCGGTAGGAGGAATCCATCCCCGCGTACGCGGAGTCGTTCGCGCCAAGCGTGTCGAACGCATCGGCCATCGCACCGGGCTGGAAATTCGACCCGTTGTGCGAGTGCGGATACGACTGCGTGGTTCCATTGTTGAAGCCGTAGTTTTGCGGTGCGGCGTCGTAGTTGTCGAAGGTGGCGCTCGGCATGACCGTGGTCGAGCCGTCGATGACGCTGAAGGTATCCGGACCGTACGCGCTGCTGTTGCCGTCCCAGGTCGCCAGCGGGTCGAATGCGAACGACACCCGCAACGACGTGTGCGCGGGCAGGTTCGAGAGCTTCAGCACCGGCTCGGCAGTGCCGTCGGGGCAACCACCGTTATCGTTGAACGGGCCCAGCAGCGTCTGCCCGTTGCCCGGGGCGACAGTCGCCGGCGACGAGAATGTGGCCGGCTGGGTAGTCGTCCAGTGACTGTCGACCCCACTGTTGAAGTTCGAGGCGTACACGGGCGCGTAGTCACTGGTATGGCTCACCGCCGTGATGGAGCTGCCGTCGCTGTCGGTGATCGTGGTCGTCACCGTGTACCCGCCAGGCTGGGCGTAGCTGTGGCTGCCGGTTACCCGGCCGCCACTCACGGTCCCGGCCGAGCTGGATCCGTCCCCCCAGGCGATCGAGGCCGTGTACGTGTCACCGGAGTTGCCGTCGGAGTCAGTGAACGTCGCCACGGCTCCGCTGAAAGCCACCGCGGCCGGCGCGTATACCGACGCCGCGGCTAGGTTGAGTCCGTTGTACTGGTAGGCACCCATGTCACAGGACCCGGGCAACGCGACCCCGCGCTGGTCGCTACCCGAACAGCTGGGCACCACGTCATGGGCCGGGCTCGCGGCGGTCAGGTCGATCGTCGCCGTCGGGCCGCCGTTGTCGGCCAGGCCGCCGTGCGCCCCGCCCGGGAACGGATTCGACTCGACGATGCTGTGCAGGGTGGTGCTGAAAGAGCAGGTGTTGCTGCCGCTCGGATTGTAGTCGAGGTTGTAGCCCGAATCGGAAGCCGCGGCATGGCAGTTGCCACCGAGGTTGTCCGCGACGATCGTGTCGGCCAGCCCGGGCGCAGAGGCCCCACCGATGCCGCCGCCGGCCCCGCTGGGGGCAAGGTTGGTCGCGATGGTCACATGCTTCAGAGTGCCACCCTGGTACATGAAGTCGAGGCCGCCCCCGGCCGTGCCGGCGGAATTGCCGGAGATCGTGCTCTCCTCGAGGTCCAGGCTGATGCTTGTGCCGGTCTCGCCGGTGTAGCCCTCGCTCAGGCCCCCGCCGTAGGCTGCACTGTTACCAGAGATCTCGCTTACCATGACGGTGGTCTGGTTTTCGTTTGCGATGCCGCCGCCGTCAATGGCGGCGGTGTTCAACGTGATCGTCGAGTCGGTAATAGTGGCCGAACCCGAGGCGCCGGCATTGTCGAGGCCGCCGCCATCACCTGAAGCCGTATTGCCGGACACAGTAGAGGACATGACCGTCAGCGCGCTGTCGTTGTAGATCCCGCCGCCGCTACCGGCGCCGTTGGCGGTGATTACGTCGGATGTAAGCGCGAGCGAGCCGTAGTTGGCGACGCCGCCGCCTTTGGACGTCGGGCTCACCGAGCCGTGCCGGATCACCACTCCGCTCACGACAGCGTTGGCCGTCGCCGCCACGGTCAGCACTCGGTCCAACCCGCCGCCGTCGATCACCGTCCCGCTGCTTGTCGCACCCACTCCGGAAATCGTGACGCTGCCCCCGGTGATGTTCAGGTCGCCGGTAGTAGCGTCATCCGACCCAGTAGGCGCGATCGCCAGGGTATAGCTCCCGGCCGGGACGACGACCTTTGCCGGACTGTTCGCGTTCGCCGCGATGACTGCCTCGCGCAAGGAGCAGGGTTGGACGCTCACACACGCATTCGCAACCGGCGTGGGGTCGGCGGTGGTGGTGACCGTGTACGTGGTCACGGTAACGACCATGATGGCCGCCGCCGGCAGGATGCCGGTGATGCCGACTACCGTCGACGCCGCGGCGATCATTGCCACCGCCGATCGGATTGTGCTCGGCCGATGAACGTGCCGCCATCGCAACATGTGGTTCCCTCGGATCGACGAAAGCTGCTCGGCCGGCCGACCGACGTCAGAATCCTGCCGCACGCGAAGTGCGGTTCGCAGCCGTTTTGGCTGAACCGCGGGCTGGGCACGGGCGTCGGACCTGGCCTCGCCCGACGGTCATCCGTCGGCCCGGGCGCCAAGTCTCCTGCTCATCCACCGGGGTACCAGCCGAGGACATCGAGCGCGACGTTCACCGAGGATCCGCTGCTCTCCAGGTTGATCGTGCCGGTCGAGCTGAGCCGAACGATGACGAAGTTCGCGATCGCGGACGGACCCGCGTAGTTCAGCGTCGATGCGTTCGGCGCCGAGGCGTCACCTGGATACACCCGCAGGTTTCCCACCCCGGTGGACGGTCCGATCGCGGTCACCGATAGCAGCACGGCCGAGGCGTTCGACGGCACATTGCCGGTCCCGGCGATCTTCACCGCGTACCCGGTGCCGGCAGCCAGTGGCCCGTTCAGCGTGCCGACATGATCCGTGCCGGGCCGGGTGTCGAGAACCCGCACCGGGGTTTGCGTTGCCAGCGTCGCGGTGGAGTCCAGGTAACCGACGACGTCGATTGCCAAGTTCACGGGCGAGCCCGCGGAGACGACGTCGATCTTGCCGTCGGCCGGCAGCTGCACCACATCGAACACGGCGTGCGTCTGCCCCGCCACGTAGTTGATCGACGACGCGTTCGGCACGGCGGCCCCGTCCGGGAACACCCGCAGGTTGCCCCCGCTGCTCGGCCCGATCGCGGTGACGTTGACCAGCACCGCAGCGGCGCCGATCGGCACCCCGTCCGCGCCGGTCACCGTGAACCCGTAGGTCTTGCCCGCGGCCAAGGTGCCGGCCGTGGTGCCGGTGCCGTAGCGGGTGTCGATGGCCCGCACCGGGGCTTGCGGGTGCAATCCGGATGCCGAGGTGTAGAAGCCCACCACGTCGATGACCACGTTGCTCGCCGATCCGGCGGAGTACACATCGATCTTCCCGTCGGCAGGAAGCTGGACGACCGCGAAGTTCGCGGTCCCTTGCCCGGGCACATAGTTGACCGTCGACGCGTTCGGCAGCGAGGCACCGTCCGGGTAGACCCGCAGGTTCCCGGCCCCCGCCGGATTCACCGCGGTCACGTTGAGGGCAACCGCGACCGCGTCGCTCGGCACCCCGTCCATCCCGGCAACGGTGATCGCGGCGTCGTGACCTGCCGCCAGCGGTCCGGCGATCGAACCGATCCGGCTGGTGGGCCGGGTGTCCAACAGCCGCTGCGGGGTCTCCGGCACATAGCCGGCTATACCAACCGCGAAAACGGTCCCCGTCAGACTCGCGAGCGTCGGGGTCGACGTCCCAGAAGCCGTCCAGTTCAGACACGGTGACGCACCGCCGCTTCCCGGCACGTACACCGCGGGCGGGCTCACCGACGCGTACTGGCCGGTGGCCGAGTCGTAGTAGTCCAGGACGCTGCCATCCGTACCAGGTGGGCAGAGCGAGATCGCCAGATTCTGGCTACCCGAGCTGACCTTGACGTCGAAGTACACGCCACTCGAGGTAAAGCTAGGCGAAGCCGTCTGCGGATTGCCCGAGTAGAACCCGGTAGTGATCGCGTCCCCGCTGCCGGCGCCAGTCAAGGTTTGGCCCCCGTAACTGCTCGTCGAGGATCCGTTGCCCGAAATCTGGTCGATCTCGGTGACATAAGTGAACTCCGCCGCTGGCACCGCCGCAGACGACCCACCCGGCGTCGTTACGGTGACATACACCGGACCGGCTCCGCCGATAGCTGGGGACACCGCATCGATCTCACTGTCGGACACCACGGCGAACGACTTGGCAGGTGTGTCGGCCAACACCACCGAAGTGGCCCCCGTGAACCCGCTCCCGGTGATCTTCACAGGCGTACCACCAGTGATCGGCCCGCTGGTTGGGCTTAGCCCGGTGACGCTCGGCGTCGGACCGGTGAACGGAGGGGCGAGCGTGGTCGCGCTGGACGAGGCGCTGGGACCCGTGAAGTCGTCGTTGCTTGCAGAGACCGCAATCGGGTACTTGGTCGAGTAGAGAAGCCCAGTCCAGGTAACGGTGTACTTCTGGCCCGAAGGCGAGGCGGTGGCAGAGGTCTGTGTCGCAGTCGACGAGGTGCCGGTGGTCGGGTTGGTGCAGCTGAAGCTCTGCGACGCCGTCGGGCTGGTCGGGATCACCGTACAGGTCACGGTGTTTGTTCCCTCGGTCAAGGCGACCGTGTACTGGGTAATGGCCGAACCGCCATTGTCGGTAGGTTGGCTGAAGCCAATGGTCACCGAGCCGCTGCCTCCGCTGGCGATGAGCCCAGTGGGCGCGGTCGGCTTCGTCACCGCGACCAGATGCGCCCCGCTGGAATCGTAAACGACGTCGTAGTCCTCGGACGGGGACAAGACCCGGCCGTCGACGGTGGCGAAGCTGGTGCTTCCTGGGTTGCCCGCCACCACCGGGAAGGTCGCGCCCTCGGCCGGCAGATAACCGGCCGCGTTGAAGATCTGCGAGTTGCCACCCAACGAACTCGACGCGGCGGAGAGCTGGTCGTTACTCCCGGCCCCGGCGATATTGACGTCGAGCGTGCCACCCGAGCCCTGGCTGTAGGCGCCGCTCACCGTGAAGGTGCCGATCTGGTGCGGTGTGCCGCTGCCCGGCTCCACGGTTCCGCCGCTGTTGTCAACCGTGCCCGAGACTTGCCCGTCACCGGACAGGACGCCGCCACCGAGGCTGAAAGTTCCCGAGCCAAGGTTGAGCGTCGAGGTGGTCGTCCCTGACGGCTGGTTGATGTCCGTGACCGCCCCGCTGCCCGACTGCGAATAACTGGGGGCGGTCAGCGTCCCTCCGTCGAGTAGGGAGACATTTCCGGTGTTGGTCAAGCCGCCCGACAGCACTAGCGTGGCGTGGTTGAGCGAGAGGGTTCCACCGTTGGTCGCCAAGGTGAGCAGCTGCGCGCCCGAAGCGTCGAGAAGATTGCCGCCGTTGACCAATTCGACCGTGGCCTCGTTGTCGGTCACCGGAGACGACGCCGGCAGGGTGAGCGTGCCGTTATTCGCCTCGAAGGTTCCCCCGGTCAATGCACCTGCGGTCGTATCCAGGTTCTGCAGGTCGCCGGAGACGGTCGTGGCAACTCCGAGGCTGTCGATCAGACCGTGGTTGACGAACGTCCCGCTCATCGTCCGCCCGGCGCTAGCCCATGAGGAGGTGTCCTGCGAGGTGATCGTCCCGCCGGCCGCGTTCGTGAACGTCGCCCCCGAACCAACCGACACCACCACCGCGTCGTTGAAGTACGTCTGGTCCAACACCAGGGTGCCGTCGTTGCTGAGCGAGTTCGGCACCGACAACGTCGTCGTCCCGGTGCTCCCGACCCCCAGGGCGTCCACCGTGACCCCGGCCGGGATGTTCCCGTTTAGCGTGGGGCTCACCTCCACATCGACCTGCCCACACCCGGTCGTGCAACCCGCGAACGACCCCGGGAAGTTCAGCGTGCCCGAAGCCACCGTGATCGGGCTGCCAGTCACCTGGCCACCGTTCCAGTCCAACGTCGCGGTCCCAACCGAGATCCCGCCGCTGTTCGTCACACTCCCCGGATTGGACAGCGTCAGCGTGTCCGCGGCCTTGGTCGACGACAGCGTGGCACCCGAGCCGGTGGTCAACGTGCCGTCGCTGGCCAGCGAACCGGACCAGGACGTGTTCACGTCCACATTCAGCGAGCCGTCGTTGACGAACGTCCCGCTCAACGTCCGCCCGGCACTGCCATATGAGGCGGTGTCCTGCGAGGTGATCGTCCCGCCGGCCGCGTTCGTTAACTTCGCCCCCGAACCAACCAACACCACCACCGCGTCGTTGTAGTACGACTGGTCCAACAGCAGCGTGCCGTGGTTGCTGAGCGAGTTCGGCACCGACAACGACGTCGTCCCGGTGTTACCGATCCCCAGGGCATCCACAACCTGACCCGCCGGGATGCCCCCGGTCAGCGTCGAGCCTCCCTCCAGGTAGAAGGGAATACTCGCGGCGGTATGGCTTGCGAGGTCCAGCGTGCCGTTTAGGATCGTGAATCCGGACGCTGCATTCGCACCGGAGATCGTCCCACCTTGATAATCGAAGGTGGCGGCTTGAAGACTGAGCGTCCCGTCGACGACCAGACCGCCGCCGGCAGCCTGGGTAAATATCTGACCCGCCGCGAGGGTTAAGGACACTCCAGATTCGACGTCGAGTGAACCCCTGTTGATGAAGGACGTGCCCGTCGGCACGATCGAACTGGCGGTCGCAAAGTTGACTGCGCCCTGGTTGACGAAGGTACCGATCAGCGTCCGCCCCGCGCTAGCCCATGAGGAGGTATCCTGCGAGGTGATCGTCCCGCCGGCCGCGTTCGTGAACGTCGCCCCCGAACCAACCGACACCACCACCGCGTCATTGTTGTACCCCTGGTCCAACAGCAGCGTGCCGTAGTTCGTGAGCGAGTTAGGCACCGACAACGTCGTCGTCCCGGTGTTGGCGTTGTCCTTAGTCTCCACCGTGACCCCGGCCGGAATGTTCCCGGCTAATGTCGAGGTCCCATCCCCCACGTTCACCTGCCCACACCCGGTCGAGCAGCCCGCGAACGACACCGGGAAGTTCAGCGTGCCGGAAGCCATCGTGATCGGACTACCAGACACCGTGCCACCGTTCCAGTCCAGCGTCCCGGTTCCGACCGAGATCCCGCCGCTGTTCGTCACACTCCCCGGAGCCGACAGCGTCAGCGTGTCCGAGCCGGCCGTTGCCGACAGTGCACCCCCACCGGTGGTCAACGTGCCGTCGCTGGCCAGCGAACCGGACCAGGACGTGTTCACGTCCACATTCAGCGAGCCGTCGTTGACGAACGTCCCGCTCAACGTCCGCCCGGCGCTGCCATATGAGGTGGTGTCCTGCGAGGTGATCGTCCCGCCGGCCGCGTTCGTGAACGTCGCCCCCGTACCAACCGAAACGGTCACCGCGTCGTTGTTGTACCCCTGGTCCAACAGCAGCGTGCCGTAGTTCGTGAGCGAGTTCGGCACCGAAAACGTCGTCGTCCCGGTGTTGGCGTTGTCCTTAGTCTCCACCGTGACCCCGGCGGGGATGTTACCGACGAGCTTTGACGTCCCATCCCCCACGTTCACCTGCCCACACCCGGTCGAGCAGCCCGCGAAGGACCCCGGAAAGTTAATCGTGCCGGAAGTCAACGTGATCGGACTACCGGTCACCGTTCCGCCGTTCCAGTCCAGGGTCGTGCCGACCGTGGCCGTGCTGCCGACAGAGATCCCGCCGCTGTTCGTCACACTCCCCGGATTGGACAGCGTCAGCGTGTCCGTGGCGTTGGTCGACGACAGGGTCGCACCCG
This sequence comes from Mycobacteriales bacterium, assembly GCA_035533475.1. Classification (NCBI taxonomy): domain Bacteria; kingdom Bacillati; phylum Actinomycetota; class Actinomycetes; order Mycobacteriales; species Mycobacteriales bacterium. The sequence goes on from DATLTS010000018.1 coordinate 45,779, forward strand.
AGCCGGTGGTCAACGTGCCGTCGCTGGCCAGCGAACCGGACCAGGACGTGTTCACGTCCACATTCAGCGTGCCGTCGTTGACGAACGTCCCGCTCAACGTCCGCCCGGCACTGCCATATGAGGCGGTGTCCTGCGAGGTGATCGTCCCGCCGGCCGCGTTCGTTAACGTCGCCCCCGAACCAACCGACACCACCACCGCGTCGTTGAAGAACGACTGGTCCAACAGCAGCGTGCCATCGTTGCTGAGCGAGTTCGGCACCGACAACGTCGTCGTCCCGGTGTTCCCGACCCCCAGGGCGTCCACGGTGACCCCGGCCGGGATGTTCCCGTTCAGCGTGGGGCTCACCTCCACATCGACCTGCCCACACCCGGTCGTGCAACCCGCGAACGACCCCGGGAAGTTCAGCGTGCCCGAAGCCACCGCGATCGGGCTGCCGGTCACCTGGCCACCGTTCCAGTCCAACGTCGCGGTCCCAACCGAGATCCCACCGCTGTTCGTCACACTCCCCGGATTGGACAGCGTCAGCGTGTCCGAGCTGGCCGTCGACGACAGGGTCGCACCCGAGCCGGTGGTCAACGTGCCGTCGCTGGACAGCGCACCGGACCAGGACGTGTTCACGTCCACATTCAGCGAGCCGTCGTTGACGAACGTCCCGCTCAACGTCCGCCCTGCGCTAGCCCATGAGGAGGTGTCCTGCGAGGTGATCGTCCCGCCGGTCGCGTTCGTGAACGTCGCCCCGGTAGCAACCGACACCGTCACCGCGCCGCTGACATACGACTGGTCCAACAGCAGCGTGCCGCCGGCTGCCACCGTAGACCCGGTCAGGCTGGTGTTTCCGGTAAGGCTCAGGGTCAACTGACCGGTATTGTTTGGCTCGACCAGGTCAAGCGTCTGGCTTCCGGTGCCGCTGCCGGCCCCGACAACTAACGCAAGTACCGACGTGCTGGCGTTGAGTGTGACCTTGTACGTACCGGCCGTAGTTATGCAGACCACGTCCGTGGGCCCCGGCACCATTGTGGTGCTCCAGTCTGAGGCGGTGGACCAGGATCCCCCAGAGGTATTCGTCCAGGTGTCCGTGCAGACGGGAGGAAGAAGAACGGCAGCGGCGTGCCCGGGTCGGAGGAACCAGCCGGCGACCAGCGCGGCGGCTAGGCAGAGCAGCACGACCCAGGCGCGGCGAACATGACGGAACTGACGGATCGCGATAGCTGCCACCGCTGGGCCCCCGCACCTGTGATTCCACCGGAAGCGAAGCCCGCTTCCGAGTGCAGCGCCGACTATCACAGGGCTTGCCGCATTTCGGCGCTCGTACAGGAAACAATGAGCCGAACGTTTGCTCAAGCAGCCTGTTCTGACCACGCACGCCTGGTTACGAGTGACCAGGTGGCGAACACCCGAACGCCGGCCGACTCCCGATCAGCTGCCAGGCGTCGGGGCGGGCACCGGGCAGCACTCGTGCTGTACCGGACCGTAGGCGGTGCGCCGGACGATCTCGTGCGGCTTCACCCACCGGAAACAGGCGGGGCAGACGCTGTCCGCATCCACCCGGAACGCGTGGTCCTCGACTCCCCCGACCGGGTCGACCACAGGGGACAGCGGGAGGAGGGACACCGACGACCACGCATCCGGTCGCTCCATCTCGCCTCCCGGTGGGTCGCCGAACCGAGTCTCCCCCGGAATCAGACCCGGGCGGGTCACGACCGGATCACATTTGCGACCCGCCTCGTTTGCCGCCGGGCCGCTCGGGGATCATGACCCGGTGCCCCCCACGAGACGGCCGGGCGCCGCCGGCCTGTTCCTCGCGGTGGCGCTGTTCTGGGGGTCGGTCACCCTGGTGGTCGCGGTCGTCGTCGTGCTCGACGCGTTCTTCCTCTGGCCGCAGTCGCACGGGGTGGGCAAGGTCCTCGACGGACTCCTGATGCTCGCCGCCGTCGCCCTGCTCGGCTTCCTCGTCCGGACCAGCCTGCGGAGGGCTCGGCCGACCGACACGGGCTCGCGCTGAACCGCCGGCTACTTCCACCGGGAGCCGGACTGGGGCAGGCTGGACGGATGGAGCCCACGGAGACCGCCGCCCCCCTTGGCGCCGAGATCGGGGTGATGCTGCCACCGGCGGATACCGGCAGCGCGCCCTCGTCGCCGCTGCAGGTGCCGCCGCTGCTCCGGGACGCCGCCGGCTGGGTGTGGCGGCTGCTGGTCCTGGCGGTCGGCGCCTACGCGCTCGTCCAGCTCTTCGACAAGCTGTACCTGCTCGTCCTGCCGATCCTCGGCGCCATCTTCATCGCGGCGCTGCTCCGGCCGATCGTGCAGACCTTCCGCAATCGCGGCTTCCCGCGCGCGGTAGCGACCTGGACCACGCTGCTGCTCGGGTTCGCGGCGATGGGCAGCGCCGTGTTCTTCGTCTCCTACCGGATCTCCTCCGAGTCCGCCATCCTGCGGACCTCGGCCACCCGGCTGGTGAACAACCTCCGCAACGTCGCGGTGCGCGACCTGCACGTCGCGCCCGCCTCGGTGGACAACCTGCAGACCCGGCTCGTGCACTACATCAACACCCACCACAGCACGGTCGTGCACGGCGTCGTGTCCACCACGCTGGTCGTGGCCGAGGCACTGACCGGCGCCATCCTCGGCTTCTTCATCTGCTTCTTCCTGCTCTACGACGGCGATCGGATCTGGGATTGGCTGGTCGGGCTGTTCCCGCGCCCGCACCGGAGCCGGATCCACGAGGCAGGTGAGGAAGCCTGGGGCCGGATCTCGGGTTGGGTCCGTGGCACCTTCCTGATCGCGCTGTTCCACTCCACCGTCGTAGCCATCACCCTGACCGCACTCGGCGCTCCCCTGGTCGCACCGCTGGCGCTGATCGTGTTCCTCGGCAGCTTCATCCCGATCATCGGGTCGATCATCTTCGGCGGCCTCGCCGCGTTGGTCACCCTGGTCGACGCGGGCGTCGGATCGGCGCTCATCCTGGTCGGCGTGTTGGTCCTCGACAGCCAGGTGGAGGCCCACCTCCTCCAACCTTTCCTGGTCGGCCGCTACGTGCGGCTGCACCCGCTGGCCGTCGTCATCGTCATCGCCGGCGGCGGTTTCCTGGAGGGCGTGCCAGGGGCGATCATCGCGTTGCCGCTGACCTCGGCCATGTTCGCCGCCGCCGTGTCATTGCGGGACACCGCGGCGCGCAGCCGGCTGGAGGTCCCGGACACGTCGTGAACCGGGCCGGGCGGCTCAGTTCCCGTTGACCGTCGCGAGCGTGCCGAACGGGGTGACCGCGAGGTCGCCGCGACATGCCTGAACCCGCTTGCCGGAGCCGTCCGCCGCCGTCGCCGACACCCGGACCTGTCCCGGCTCGCCGGGCAGGCTCACGCCGAGCCACGCCGGCTGCTCGATCTGGTCCTGTGCGCAAAGCCCGGTGGAGCTCCGGAACGTGTTGAAGACGACCGTCGCGTAGCCGTGCGCCGGGTTCGGTTGCCCGGCGGCGATCGGGGCGCTGCCGGCTGGCAGGAGCACCTCGCGGTCCGGGTAGGACGGCCTGCGAACCACCTGCCCCCCGAGCGGACGTCCGGCGCTGTCCAACGCCACCACCCCCGGATACCCGATCAGGGTGCACGGCCCGGGCCCGGTGTTGCGGAACTCGAGGAACGCGGCCTGGTCCCCGCCCGTGCCGGCGGTGATCGCCGGCAACGCGACCTGGAGCCGAGACAGGGCGCACGCCGGCACCAGCACCGCCGTGGCACGCAGGCTCGGCGTCAGCCGAAGCGACGGCGTCTCCCGGACCGACGGCAACCCGGTGGCCAGGACGACCGGTGCCGGTGACCGGGTGGGAGTCACGGCAGGGACCGGGTGGCTGTGGGCACACCCGGCCCCAACGAGTACCACCGCCGCTCCCCCGGCCAGTCCGGCGAACCGCCTCACTGGTCGTGCATGATGTCCGTCGAGTACGGCAGCGCGGCGATCCGGGTCTGCGGTTGACCGGTGATGTCGTTCCATAGTTCCCACCAGCCCTGGGCCGGGGTGTTCCCGGTGTCCGCGCAGCCACCCTCCTGCTGGCAGGACTCCCACTGGGTCATCTCGCCGGCGAACGGCACCGCGGGATGCCCCTGCTGGGTCCCCCATAGCGAGATGTGCGCCCACTGGCTGCCCTGGGTGAGCTGGTCCTGCGCGGAGGTGTAGATCTCCGGCAGCGCCCGGGCGGTCGCCACCCCGTCGGACACCGACCAAAGCTGGCCGATCGTCCAGCCGTCGCCGCACACCGTGCTGGGGTCCCCGATCCCCGGGCAGCCGTCGGCGGATCCGTAGTCGTAGGACGGGAAACCGGTCGCGCTGTCGTAGCCCTGCGTCCAGGCCAGGGCGGCGGAGGGGACGCCGAAACCGGGCTCGATGTCGTTGGCCCCACCCACGCTGATCCCGGTTCCACCGTTCGACGCCGCGTAGCGCGCGACCGCGTTGACCACGTTGGTCGCCCAGTCGACACCGGCGGGACCGCCCGTCGTGCTCGCCGGTCCGCTGTTGTTCGTGCCGAGGGCGAGGATGAGACCGGGCTGCGCGCCGTTCGAGCACGCGACGTAACCGCGAAGGTAGCCGTCGGCGTGCGCCACGATGTCCGCGTCGGACAGGAAGACGCCGTAGGCGAGCACCTTCCAGGTGCCGTTCACGCCCTGCTGGATCGTCTGCGTTCCGTAGTCGAGCACGACGAGGCCGGACCCGCCGCTCTGCGCCCGGGCGCAGCCGTGGTCGTACCCGAGCCCGGCATCCGTTCCGGGATCTCCGGTCATGTCGTTCGTATAGTGGCTGGAGGTCCACGCCGGCGGGGATGTGCCGGGAAGGGCGATGAGCCGCCAGGCCCCCCATGATCCGGCGGTCGAGGTGCGCTGCCACAGGCCGGCCTGCGGGCCGAGCACGAACACGTCGATCCGCGAGCTCGTGGCGCCCCCCGCCGCGCCCGACTGCGGCGTGCCGGCCCCGGACGCCGCCCCGGCGCCGCCGCCGAGATTGCCCTGCACCGAAACCCACGGGCCGAAGCCGCCGGCGGGCCGGCCGGTTGCCTGCTGGAGGGTCCGGTTGCCTGCCTCGGTGAACACGACCGGCTCGCCCCCGGAGCTGACCGCGGTCGGATCGTTGATCGCGTAGCCGCCGATCGAACGCCAGCTTCCGAGCGCACCGTCGACCGTGACGGTCTCGGTGTACACCACGTGCGTGGTATGTACGCCGGCGAGCAGCAGCAGGCCCGTCCCGGCCCTGGTGATCGCCGGTCCGGTGCCGGCGAGCAACGACCCACCGGCCGCGATCCATCTCGACCAGACCCCGCCGGCGTGGATCTTGAGATAGACCGCGCCGCCCCCGCCGGCGACCGCGACCGCGACCGTGCTGGTGGCCGGGTCGGCGACCGCAGCCGGCCGCCCGGTCAGCCATCCGCCGAGGTTCTGCCAACCCGACCAGGTGCCGTTGCTGCGGACCTTCTCGAACAGCAGGTGGTCGGGACCCTGCACGAAGACGTCGACCGCGCCGGTCACCGGGTCGACTGCGACGGCCGGGCCGCCGGCGAGCTGCCCACCGAGGTCGGAAACACCGGCCCAGCCGCCGGACGCGGTCCAGTGCGCCGCCTCGAGATAGCCGGCGGTGTTCCGGTCGAGCACGTCGAGGGACCCACCCGGCTCCACCACCGCCGCCGGTGCGGTACCGGCCGTCACCGCCATGATCAGGTTGGGGTTGGCGGACGCCGGGACGGGCAGGGCCAGCGAGCTGCAGGCGACGGCGCTGCACACGGCGACGCCCAGGGCCAGCCGGGGCCGACGCCCGGGCACCGGACGGTCCATGGGTGGCATCGCGAATTCCCTCGGCAGGTGGCTGCGGAGAACCTTAGCCGGACCGAGGGGCAAATCCCGGAAAGCGGGACAAATCCCGCGTCCAGGTGGGGGTCAGCGCTGGGCGGGGATCGGCAGCGAGCCGTCCGGCAGGCCGGCAGCGCGGCTGCATGCCGGGCAGCGCTCGAACGGGTGCAGCCGGGTCCAGTCGGCGTCGAAGATCGCCACAAGGTCGCCCACCTGCTGCCCGCACAGGGTGTCCCCCTGCGCGGTGACGGCATGGGTGGCGCCCTGCCATACGGGGTCCGCACCCGCGGCCCGGGACCAGCGACCGCTCTCGCCGACGTGGATCGCCGCGCGGGGGCAGATCCGAACCGCACCGACGCTGAGCACCATGACGACCACTCCTCCGGCTGCTGTCGACTCAATGATCGGCCGTGACGCGGCCGCGGCACATGGCCCGTTGTGACCATTCCGCGCAAATGGGGCATCCCGCCCTGGGCTCAGGGCTTCCCGGCCAACTCGGGGACGAGAAGCGCCGCGTCGACCGTGCCCAGGCCGGTCGCCAGGTTGTAGCCCGGACCGGCCTGGAAGCCGGTGACGGTGACCATCCGGCCGCCGGCCCCGACGAAGGACACGGTGTTGTCGCCACGGGTCACCGGGACGAGGCCGGGCGCGTGCTCGGCGCCGAGCCGGTAGAGCGCCGGATTGAGCAACCCGAGGTCGTGCCCGGCCAGCTGGTCGGCGATGGCCACGATGCCGGCGAGCAGCGGGCAGGACTCGCTGGTCCCGTTGATGGCGACGAAGCCGGGCGCCGCCGGCGCCGCCCCGGGGGCGCCCGGCACCGGGTAGCCGAGGTACACGAGGACGCTGCCCCGCCCCGCCGCGGACAGCGAGATGTCCGGGATCCCGCGGTGCGTGCCGACGATTGCGGCGACCCCGTTCTGGTAAGCGGGCCGGGAGAACACCTTCGACAGACCGCCGCTGCTCGCCGCTGGTCCGCTCCTCGGGCTGGTGTCGTTCCACACGCTGTCCGGCGCGAGCCGGCGGCCCCGGGCGTCCAACTGCAGGTAGGTGCCGCCGACCGCGGTGACCAGCGGGTCGGTCGCCGGCCAGCCGGTCGCCCGGTAGGGGTAGTAGTGGACCGCGTCGTACTCGAGCCCGGCGGCGCCGGAGTCCCCGCTCGACGCCAGCACGCTGACCCCGTGCGCCGCGGCGTTGACAAAGGCACTGCGGAAGCTCAGCAGCGACGCCGGGCTCGGGAAGGTGTCTTCGGTGGCGTCGAAGCTCTGGCTGATCACGTCACCGAGCCGGTGGTCGACGACGTAGTTCTCGGCCGCCACGATCTGCGGGAATCCGGAGGTCCCCTCGATCTCGGCGACCGGCGTCTCGACGAGCAGCAGGTTGGCTCCCGGAGCCATCGCGTGCGCCCATTGCACATCCAGCGACGTTTCGGCCGCCGACCCGAGCACCTCCGAACCCTTGGGGTCGAACTTGGGGATCGGGCCGGCCGGCGCGATGATCCGGAACGAAGGCGGGTCCGGCAGGTGGAACGCGAGGTCGAAGACCTTGAGGTCGGCCGCCACGGTCGGCGACCCGAACGGGTCGACGATGACGATCGTGCGCCCCGCCCCGGTCAGCCCCCGGGCGAGCAGCGGGCCCAGGTCGTAGGCCGCCTGAAGCTGCTGGGGGTCGTAGCAGTCCACTCCGAACCAGCGTTCGCACTGCGCGGCGGTCGGGGGCACCGGGACCGGGCCGGTGGGGGCCGGTAGCGGGCTGGCGCTCGGGGGGACCGACGGCGGCGCCGGCCGGGGCGCTGCAACCGGTGAGCTCGAGCAGCCGACGACCGCGGCGAGCAGGCCCACCGCGAGGAGTCTCGGCCGGCTGATCACGCCAGGTACCGTAGCGGTAGGTTATTGCGAGTAGGTGGCAATTACACACGACAGGCTTTAGGGGCTGGAGGGTAGATGGCGACGCTCGACACACTGGAGACTTCCGCGGCCCCCGGACCCCCGGCGCGGCTGCGGGATCGACTGTCCGGGCCGGAGTGGCGAAACCTCGGCGCGATGTTCGGCGTCATCATCGTCCTGCACGTGCTGGGGTTCACCCTGCTCTTCGCGGCGGCAACCGGTCGCTACCACCTGGACGCGAAGACGACGTTCGGGATCGGCACCGGCATCCTCGCGTACACCCTCGGCCTGCGGCACGCCTTCGACGCCGACCACATCTCGGCGATCGACAACACCACGCGCAAGCTGATGGCCGAGGGGAAGCGACCGCTCGGGGTCGGCTTCTTCTTCTCGCTCGGGCATTCGAGCGTCGTGTTCGCGCTGGCCGTACTGCTCAACTTCGGCATCAAGGCGCTGAACTCGCAGGTGAAGAACAACACCTCGGGGCTGCACCACTACACCGGGCTGATCGGCACCACGGTGTCCGGCTCGTTCCTGATGCTGCTCGCGATCCTGAACATCGTCGTCCTGGTCTCGATCGTCAAGGTCTTCCTCGAGCTGCGCCGCGGCCGCTACGACGACGAGGAGCTGGAGCGGCAGCTGAACAGCCGCGGCCTGATGAACCGGTTCTTCGGCCCGCTGGCCCGATCGGTCGACACCAGCTGGAAGATGTACCCGATCGGGGTCCTGTTCGGGCTCGGTTTCGACACCGCGACCGAGGTCGCCCTGCTCGTGCTCGCCGGCTCGGCGGTGGCCGGCGGCCTCCCGTTCTGGGCGATCCTCTCCCTGCCGATCCTGTTCGCCGCCGGGATGAGCCTGCTCGACACGATCGACGGGTCGTTCATGAACTTCGCCTACGGGTGGGCGTTCTCCAGGCCGGTCCGCAAGGTGTACTACAACATCACGATCACCGGTCTCTCGGTCGCGGTGGCGCTGTTCATCGGCGGCCTCGAAGTGGCGCAGGTGCTCTCCCAGCAGCTCAACCTGACCGGCGGATTCTGGAACTACGCGCAGGGCTTCAACATCAACCACGCCGGCTTCGTCATCGTCGGCATGTTCATCGCGGTCTGGGTGATCGCCCTCGCGGTCTGGCGGTACGGCAAGGTCGAGGCGCGCTGGGAGACCGCCGCGACCCGGGCCCGGGAATCCGGCTCTAGCCGGGCCTGACCGCCGGTCGCCGGGCCGGTTTGCGCCGGGACAGACCCGAGGAGAGGTCGCCGCGGAGCAGCCGCCCCACCCCGAGGTGGGTCGCCAGCGTCGTCTCGTCGAGGTCGGCCACGCCGCCGCGGTAGACGATCCGGCCGCGCTGCAACAGGCAGGCGGTGTCCGCCAGGCGCAGCCCGAACCGGATGTTCTGCTCGACGAGCAGCATCGTGACGCCGGTTTCCTGCACCAGCAGCAGCGCCTCGAGCAACTCCTCGACGATCGCCGGCGCGAGACCCGCGGAGGGTTCGTCGATCAGCACGAGCTGCGGGTTCGCCACCAGAGCCCGGGCGACGGCGAGCGACGCCTGCTGCCCGCCGGAGAGGGTCCCGGCAGCCGCGTCGCGCTTCGCGGCGAGCAGCGGGAACGTCTCGTAGGCGGCGGCGACCCGGCCGGCGAGCTCCGCCTTGCGGCCACGCATCGGATAGCCGCCGATACGCAGGTTCTGCTCGACGGTCAGGGAGCCGAACACCTGCCGACCCTGCGGGACGTGCCCCATGCCGAGCGCCACCCGCTGCTCCGGGCCGGACCGGGTGATGTCGTGACCGGCGAAGACGATCTGGCCGGCCCAGGCCGGGACGAGGCCGGCGACGACCTTGAGCAGGACGCTCTTGCCGGCGCCGTTGAGGCCGAACAGGCCGGTGACCGAGCCGCGGGGCACGGCCAGGTCCACGCCGTGGATGACGGTCTGGGCGTTGAATCCGGCACGGATGCCGGTCAGCTCGAGGAGCGGTTCGCTCATGCCGGCACCGCCGCCGCCCCGAAGTAGGCCGCGATGACCCCCGGGTCGGCGGTCACCTCGTCGGGAGCCCCCTCGGCGATCAGCCGGCCGGCGTCGAGCACGTAGACGTGGTCGCACGTGTCGAGGACCAGGGGGATGTTGTGCTCGATCAGCAGGACCGTCCGGTCGAGGACGTCGCGCAGGTCGCGGAGCCGCTCGGCCAGGCTCTCCGCCGCGGCCGGCGCCATCCCGGCCGAGGGCTCGTCGAGCAGGACGAGATCGGGGGCGGTAAGGAGCAGCGCACCGATCTCGACCAGCCGCTGCTGCCCGCCGGACAGGTTGCGCATCGGGATGCGGGCGTGGCTGGTCAGGCCGAGCGCCTCGATCGCCTGGTCCGCCCGGGCCGCGAGCTCCCGTTCGCGCCGGGCCGCCCGGGGCAGCAGGAACAAGGCCTCGAGGTCGCCGTATCCGGCCAGCGGATGCTGGGCGAGCAGGAAGTTCTCCCGGACCGAGAGCTCCTTGGCCAGGCCGATCTGCTGGAAGCTGCGGGCGATCCCGCGCCGGGCCCGCTGATCGCAGCGCAACTGCTGGATCGGCCGGCCCTGGAAGTTGATCACCCCGCTCTGGGTGCGCACCAGGCCGGAAACGGCGTTGAACAGGGTGGACTTGCCGGCCCCGTTGGGCCCGATCAGCCCGGTGATCCGGCCGCGCGCGACGGTGAGGCTAACTTGATCGACGGCCACGAGCCCACCGAAGCGCACGGTGAGGTTCTCGACGGCCAGGACGGTCTCGCCGGCAAGGACGGTCTCGCCGGCCAGCCCGCCGCCGCTGCGGACGCCGGGCGGCAGCGAGAGCCGGGGCAGCTCGGGCAGCGCCAGGTCCGCCTCGTCGTCGTCGGCGCGGTCGCGGCGGCGGGGGCCATGGGGCACGAACAGGTCCGCGATGCCGTCCGGGTGCAGGGCGAGGGTGAGCATGAGGAGCAAGGAGCCGATGACCGGGGCCCAGTCCGCCGACAGGTGCAGCACGGGGGGCAGGATGAAGAAGGAGAAGCCCGCGACCGCGACGGCCACCCGGCGGCCCTGGCCACCGACGACGACGGCCGCGACGAGCACCAGCGACTCCTTGAACTGGAAGGTCTCGCCGTTCACGAACAGGAACGTGTGGCAGTACAGCGCGCCGGCGAGGCCGGCCATCCCGCCGGAGGTGGCGAAGGCGAACAGCTTGTAGCGGACGACGCTCACACCGAGCGACTGGGCAACCGACTCGTTCTCCTTGATCGCCCGGAAGGCGCGGCCGAGCCGGGTGCGGACGACGTTGCCGTCCACCGCCCACACCAACAGGAACCCGACCAGGCAGACGGCGAGGTAAACGCCGTTGCTGACGATGTAGTGGCTGCCCCACAGGCGGCGCGGCAGCGCCACGCCGGCGGACCCGCGGGAGAGCAGCTCGCTGTCGAACACGCCGTACTGCATGGCGGTGGCGAAGGCGAGGGTGACGACCGCGAGGTACATGCCACTGAGGCGGAGCGCGACGATGCCGAGGATCGCCGCGACCAGGCTGGCGACGACGATGGACAGCGCGAGTCCGACGAACATCGGGAGGTCGGCCCGGGAGGTGATGAACCCGCTGGTGAACGCGCCGACCCCGAGCAGGGCACCGTGCCCGAGCGAGAGCTGCCCGGTGTAGCCGAGCAGCAGGTTGAGGCTGAGCGCCCCGATCGCGAAGGCGGTGGCCAAGCAGAGGGTCTGGTACTGGCGACCGGTGAGCAGGTTCGGCATCGCCGCCTGGGTAAGGATCGGCAGGGCGATCAGCAGGGCGGCCGCGATCGCCAGGTTCGCCCGGCGCCCCCAGGCCCCGCTCATCCGGAGGTCCGCAGGCCGACGGCGATCCGGGGCCACAGCTGCCGGGCCAGCAGGACGAGCAGGATGATCACCAGCATCGCGATCGACTGCACGCCGGCCAGCTTCGTGGTCAGCGGGTGGGCGGTGAAGAAGGCCTGCGCGATCCCCACGATGAGACCGCCGGCCACGGCCCCGGGGAGGCTGGACAGGCCGCCGATGACGGCGGCGGTCAGCCCGAACAGCAGCAGGCTGCCGAAGACGCCGGGAGCGATCTCCCCGATCGACGGCTCGATCAGCAGGGCGGCCAGCCCGGCGAGCAGGCCGGCGGTGGCCCAGGTGAAGCGGCTCACCCGGGCCTGCGAGATGCCCATCAGCCGGGCCGCCACCGGATCGTCGGCGAAGGCGCGGACCGCGAGCCCGAAGCTCGTGTAGCGGAAGAAGAGGGTCAGCACGACGGTGACGACCAGCACGACGATCAGGGACAGCCAGTAGCTCGGCAGGATGACGACGCCGGCCAGCGAGAAGCTCCCGGTGGTCAGCGGCGGGGCCAGCTGCCGCGGCGACGGTCCGAACCACAGCGCCTCCAGACCGACCAGTCCGGAGAGCAGTCCCACCGTGGCCACCGCCACGGCCACCCGGGGCGCGGAGATCATCCGGCGGATGACGACCTCCTCGAACGCCAGCGAGATGGCCACCGAGACGACCAGTGCGGTCAGCGCTCCGAGCACCCACGGCAGGTGGTGCTCGGTGACCACGAAGGTCGCCGGGTAGAGCGCGAACGTGCCGATCTCGGCCTGCGCGAAGTTGATCGCCGACGAGGTCTTGTAGACCAGCGTGATCCCGAGCGCGTACAGGGCGTAGATCGCGCCACTGACGACCCCGAAGATCAGGATTTCGGCCATCGTCAGCTGACCGACGACACGCAGCGGTCGATCGGGATCCACGCCGCGTTGCCCTGCGGGTCGCGCACCACCATGTCGGCGTCGGTGAGGTAGCCGCCGTGGTGGTGGTCGCCCTGGCTGAAGTCGACGTCGCAGTTCGGCGGCACGGTCCGGTGGTAACCGGCGAGCAGGATGCCGGCCATCCGGTTGCGCGTGCAGTTCGGCCCGCACTCGAGGAACAGGTCGCGGATCCCGCGTTGCGCCTCCCAGTTGAGAAACAGCAGGTCACCGCCGTCCCCGCCCAGGTTCGCTCCCGGGTCGTAGGCCTTGTACTCCCGGTTGAACTCGAGGATGTCGCTCGTGTAGGACGAGTACGGGCCGCCCGACCAGGTGCTGTCGTAGGGGTCCCAGGCGGCGATCCCGTAGAGCGGCTGCTGGAGCGCGGCCGCGCCGAGCGTCTTGATCGTGAGGTTGAACGGGAAGACCAGCCACGAGGGGTAGTACTTCTGCCCCTCGGCCTGCTGGATCATCTCGGTCGCGGCGAGCGCGTTCTCCAGGGCGAAGACGGCGGTCACCCCGGCGGTCTTGAGCTGGAACAGATCCTGGGTGTAGTTGCCCTGGTTGATCTGGACCGGGTAGTCGAAGACCTGCACCCCGGCGGCGCGCAGCATCTGCTCGAAGATGTCCCGCGCCGGCTGCCAGTTCGGGCTGTCCCGCCAGATCACACCCACCTTCTGGCCGCGGAACTTCGCCAGCGCGAGCTGTCCGAACCAGGTGCCCATCTGCTCGAGCGTGGGCAGGGCGGTGAAGCTGTAGTGCAGTCCGGCCGACCCCTCCACGGTGGCGATGTGGTGCAGGTAGAGCTCGTGGTTCTGCTCGGCCCAGACCCGCACGGCCGGGATCTGGTCGAATCCGATCCCGCCGAGCAGCATGAACGTGCCGGCGTCCTTGCAGGCCTGTGCCGCCTGCACGGCGGTCCCCGGGTCGTAGTTGTCGTTCTGGTAGCTGGCGTTCACCGTGCGCCCGTACACGCCGCCGTGGGCGTGGATGTAGTCCCAGTACACGTTCAGGTCGCTCGCCTTGATGTCGAACGCCTGACCGTAGGTGAGGGCGGCGTGCGCGCACAGGGTGATCTGCTTCGCGGTGATGCCGATCGTGTCGTCGGCGCCGGAGTACATCTGGGCCACCGGCGGGCCGCCGTTGGACGGGAAGAAGACCCGGACGCCGTCGATGGTCTCGTAGTGCCCCGGCCCGGAGAACTCGCTGGCCTGGGCCGCCGTCGACGACGCGGTGGTCGGGGCACCGACCGACGAGGAGCCAGCCGCCCCGGTGACGGCCACTCCGGTGACGGCGCCGGTCGCGGTCCCGGACCGGGCGCCGGGCCCCGCGCTGGCACTCGCGGTGGGCCCGGGCGCGGGCCCGCCGTTCAGGGCGGTCGACGGCGACCCGGTCGCGGCGACGGTTCCGATCGTCGGCCTGCTCTGGTCGAGGGAGTACCCGGAGTACACGAGTCCCCAGACCACGGCGACCGACGCGACCGAATAGGCCCGCGGATGGGCCCGGAACGCGGCAACCGACGGCGGGCCGACCTTGGCCGCGAAGGCGGACAGCCTGGCCGGGACGAAGCGCAGCTGGTCGCGGTGCGCGGTCGCGATCGCGCCGGCCCCGACCAGGAGGCAGCCGAGCAGGACCCAGGGCCACCACACGGTGCCGCCGCCGCGCGAAGCCGGCGCAGCCGGGGCGGCGGCCGCCGGTGCCGGGGCGGGCGGGGCGAGGCTCGGCGCCGGGCTGGTGCCGGGCGGCGCCACCGCCGCCTGGCTGGTCGCAACGCTGGCCGGCGGCGGCGCGGGCACCGGCGCGGGTGCCCGGGTCACCGCAGATGCGCCCGGGACCGGTGCCAGGGTCGCGGGCGTCACCGGGGCGGCGGGCGCTGCCGGGGTCGCCGGGAACTCGTACTCGGCTACCGCGGTAGTCAGGCTGACGTAATACGCGACGGCCCAGGCGTCCGACGGGCCGGACGAGATCGGGATGAGGACGAGCCCGGTGTTGCCGTGCACCCGCCAGTACCCGACGAGCTCACGCAGGTCGAAGACCCAGGTGTCGTAGGCGGCGTTCGGCTTGCCGATCGCGGAGCCGTGCGCGCAGTCGTAGGCGGGGGCATTCGAGGCGGTCAGGCTCGCCGGGATCGGATGGACGAGGGCGCAGGCCTCCACGATCGCCGAGCTGGGATTGACGTTGTAGACCTGGTAGACGCTGGTGTTCGACGCGCCCGACTGATTGGTGAGGTGGAAGGTCGCAACGAGGTCGAGCGGGACCGCCCCGGCGGGCAGGTAGTCGAGCGCGAAGTGCACGTAGGAGCGGGCCAGTTCCTGGCCGGCGTTCACCGAGACGTGGATGGAGGAGGGGTCGCCGTTGTAGGGATCGACGGGAGAGTCGGTGACGTAAGACTGCCGGTCCGGCGGAATCGCGCTGGAGTCGGGTGCGGCGACCGCGGTGGTCGCGAGGCCGGAGAACAGTCCGACCGCGAGCAGTCCGCTCGCCAGGGTGCGCCTCTTCATCGGTGACCCCTTCCTGGACAGCCGTCCCCGAGCTGGTGAGAGAGGAAAAAGTCCACGCTGGCCTGGGTCACGTCCGGGCCCAACGGGTCGGTGTACGGGCCGTCCCCCGGCGAGTCGGGATAGGCGTGCTCCATCCCGTAGATGGCCCAGAGGTCGACCAGGTCGCAACCGCCGGCATCGGTGAAGTGGGAAACCGAGTACGGGTAGCTGCCCCGGAAGCCGATCGCCCCGCCCGGGCAGGTCCAGCTGTCGTTGTGGATGCAGAGGTCCCCGCTCCCCGGGGCCGGGGTCTGGCCGAACCCGTAGGTCGTGGTCGCCGCCGGGGTCCGCGGCACGGCCGGGCTCACCGGCGAACCGGTCTCGACCAGGCTGTCCACGCCGAGCCAGGACTGGACCAGGCCGGCGGCGAGCGGGAGCGGGTTGACCGTGTCGGCGCTGCCGTTCTCGACGAAGAGCGGGACCAGCCGGGCCCGCGGGCCCATCGCCTCGTACGCGAGCCGGCCGGTGGCGTCGGCGCAGGCGGCGTACGCGCAACCGGCGATCACCCCCGCGGCGGCGAAGACGTCCGGGTAGGCCGCGGCGAGGATCACCGACATGTCGGCGCCGGCCGAGATGCCCTCGACGTACACCCGGCGCGGATCCCCGTGCTCGGTGTCGACGACCCACTGGGCCAGCCCGGCGATCGTCGACGCCTCGCCGCTGCCGCGCACCTGGTCGGCCGGGAGGAACCAGTTCCAGCAGCCGATGCCGTTGCCGTCGGCGAGCGGCGCGGTGCTCGGCGCCGTCACGTTCTGCTGCGGGTAGACGACGACGAAGTCCCGCTGGTCGGCCAGCTCGTCGAGGCGGGTGGCCGCGGCCGCCTGGACCGCGGTCTGGTTGCAGCCGTGCAGGAACCCGACGACCGGCCGCGGTGCCGAGCGGTGCCCCGGCGGCACGTAAAGCCAGTACTGCCGGGCGCCCGGCGCGCCCTGCGCCGGGTAGTACCCGGAGGTGAAGGAGCCGGAACCGGCGGCACCGGCACCGGCGGCACCGGCGGGCAGCGCGGCGAGCGCCGTGCCGGCAAGGGCGATCCCGAGCAGCAGCCGGAGCGGACGGGTGCTCATTCGCCGAACCGGGCCCGCAGGGCCAGCTTGTCGAACTTGCCGACCGAGGTCCGCGGGACCTCGCCGATCAGCTCGACCCGGTCCGGTAGCTGCCAGCGGGCGAACCCGGCGCCGAGCAGATGCTCGTGCACCTCGGCGAGGGTGACGGTGGCGCCGGAGGTGGCCACGATGGCGGCGAGCGGGCGTTCCAGCCACTTGGGATCCGGGATGGCGACGACCGCGGCCTCGAGCACCCCCGGCATCGCCATCAGGGCGGCCTCCATGTCGACCGATGAGATCCACTCGCCACCGGACTTGATCAGGTCCTTGGTGCGGTCCGCGATCCGGAAGTAGCCGTTCGGCGACCCGACCGCGACGTCGCCGGTCGCGAACCACCCGGCCTCGAACTGCTCGGCGCCGGCGCCGTGCAGGTAGGAGTCGACGACCCACGGGCCACGGACGAACAGCCGGCCCATCGCCGCGCCGTCCCACGCCAGGTCCTCGCCCCGCTCGGAGCGGATCGCGAGGTCGATCGTCGGCAACGGCAGGCCGGCCTGGCAGGCCGCCTCGCTGACCATCTGCTCGGCGGGGTAATCGGCCATCCGGTGCTTCGGCCAGGCGACGCTGGCCAGCGGCGAGGTCTCGGTCATCCCCCAGGCCTGAAGGATCGGGATGCCGAACTCGCTGCGGTACCGCTCGATCAGCGCGCGCGGCGGTTGGGCGCCGCCGCAGACGATGTGGCGCAGGCGCGGCAGCCCGCCGCCCCGCCGGCGCAGCTCGTCGGCGGTTTCCAGCCAGATCGTGGGCACCCCGGCGGTCACGGTCACCTGCTCCTCGGCGAGCAGGTCGACGAGCAGCCGGGGCTCGAACGGGCCGGCGAGGAACACCTGTTTGGCGCCCATCATGGTGGCCGCGTGCGGCGCCCCCCACGCGTTGGCGTGGAACATCGGAACCACCGGCAGGACACAGTCGCTCGGACCGATCGCCAACCCGGCTCCGGAACTCACCCCGAGCGCGTGCAGCACCGAGGACCGGTGGGTGTAGACGACCCCCTTCGACCGTCCGGTGGTACCCGACGTGTAGCAGATCCCGAAGGGTGCGGACTCCTCGATGTCCGGCCGCGGGTAGGTGGCCGGCTGGGTGGCGAGGAGATCGTCGTAAGAGATCAGATGGGGTAGATCCGAATCGGGAACCTCGCCGAACACGACGATCTGCCGGACCCCGTCGAGGAACCCGGCACCGCGCGCCTTTTCCAGCAGCGGAACGAGATCCGCGTCGACCAGGATCACCTGGTCGCCCGCATCGTCGACGATGTAGCCGAGCTCGTCCGGCGACAGGCGCAGGTTCAACGTGTGCAGGACCCGACCGGCACAGGTCACCCCGAAGTAGGCCTCGAGATGGCGGTAGCTGTTCCAGGCCAGCGTGCCGACCGCCGCGCCGGGCGCCACGTCGAGCGCCTCGATCGCGTTCATCAGCCGGGTCGCCCGGACCGCGAAGTCGCCGTAGGTGTAGCGATGGCGCCGACCGTCCGCCCAACCGGTGACGATGTCGACGTCGCCGAAATGCCGCGCGGCGTGGTCGAACATGGTCCACGCGTTGAGCGGCATCTCCATCACCGGGTGCTCACCGGCCGCACGATTCCGCGAACTCGACTACGGCGTCCGCAACGACGGACGCGCCGGGATCGCCCAACGCGATCGTGTAGTGCGTGGTGCCCGGAACCACCCGATGCTCGAACGCGGAGACCAGACCGGCGCATTCGTCGACGACGTCGTCGGTCATCAGCGGCGGTTGCCCGGGCGCCATCCCCTCCGCGGCCCGCAGCAACAGGACCGGCACCGCCAACCCGGCGAGCCGCCGGCGCAGGACCGCGGTGTCCATCGCGTCCAGCGAGTCGGCGCGGACGGCCGCCGCGGAGGCCTTCGGCTGGAGCCGCGGCGCCTCCCCGCCGAGGTCGTAGCCGAGATAGGCCTCGACCCACGGCCCCCAGCGACCGCCGCGGAACGTCGGCAGCTCCCGCCAGAACTGGTAGTACTCCTCCAGGCTGCCGAACGTCTGGCTCAGGCGGCCGACCTGGGCGGAGAGCAGCGCCTCGAGCAGATCGTCGACGTCGATCCCCGGCGGCGGGTCGAGCGGCGGTCCGCCGTCGATCAGCACCAGGCCGGCGACGAGCTCCGGGAACTCGGCGGCGAGCGCGACCGCGACGTAGGCGCCCATCGAGTGCCCCACCAGGATGCTGCCGCCCAGGTCGAACGCGGTCATCGCGGCCGCGACGTCGCGGGCATGCTGGCGCATCCCGTACGGTCCGGCCGGCTTGTCGGCGTCGCCGCGCCCGCGCAGGTCCAGCGCCAGCAGGCCCCGGCGGCCGGCCAGCCGCTCGGCGATGCCGACGAAGTTCAGGTAGGACGCCGTTATGCCGTGGATGCCGACGATCGGCCGGCCCGAGCCGGGCCAGAAGCCGTAGCCGAGGCGGATGCCGTCGCCGCGCACCCGGCCGCGGGCCTCGGTCGCGATCCCCATCCCCACCCGCTCCCAACGAACGCCCGTTCGCCCCTTGCGAATTCGCGCCAGTCTGTGGTCCCCTGAGATGCGCGTCAAGGCAGGTTGGGGGCTCGATTCATAACGAGCGTTCGGAAGGATACCGTGTCGGACCAGACTCCCGCTCGCAGCGTGACCGTCCCGCTGACCCCGCCGCTCCCGCTACTCGACCGGGCGAACCGCAACACCGCGACCCCGACCCCGCAGGCCGCGTCGCTGCTGCCGCCCCGGGCCACCGCCGAAGGGACGCTGCGCCGGATCTATGAGACCGCGCTGCTCGAGTTCGGTCAGCGCGGCTTCCACGCCGTGTCGGTCCGCGACATCACCCGCCGGGTCGGCCTTCAGGCCAGCTCGCTGTACGCGCACGTGACGTCGAAGCAGCAGCTGCTCGCCGACCTGATCCGGATCGGCCACGAGGAGCACTACGACCGGCTGCGGCTGGCCCTGCTCGAGGTCGACAGCGACCCGCGGGAGCAGATCCAGGCGCTGACCCGTGCCCACGTCGGGCTGCACGTGACCTACCCGCTGCTCGCCCGGGTGTGCAACCGCGAGCTGGCCGCGCTGCCCGAGGACGGCCGGGCGGAGATCCTGAACATCCGGCTGGAATCCGAACGGCTGTTCGCCGACGTGGTCAATCGCGGGCAGCGGCTGGGGGTCTTCGCCCCGGTCGACCCGCTGCTCGCGGTCGCCGCGATCGGCGCCATGGGGATCCGGGTGGCCGAGTGGTGGGACCCGGAGCTCGGCCCCACCGCGGAAGAGGTCGCGGACACCTACGCAGGCTTCGCCACCCGTATGCTGACCTGACCCAACCCCAGGCTCGAACGGAGGGCGCGCGGTGTCCCGGCGGGGCTGGTTGCTGTTCGCCGCGATGTGCGTCATCTGGGGCCTGCCCTACCTGCTGATCAAGGTGGCGGTGCGGGACCTGTCGCCGGCCGCGCTGGTCTTCCTGCGCACCGGCATCGGCGCCCTACTGCTCGTTCCGGTCGCGGCCGGCCGTCGCCAGCTTCGCCCGCTCCTGGCCCGGTGGGGGCCGTTGCTCGCGTTCAGCGCGGTCGAGATCGTCGTCCCCTGGTTCCTGCTGTCCGCCGCGGAACGGCGGCTGTCGAGCTCGCTGTCCGGGTTGCTCGTCGCCGCGGTTCCGCTGGTCGGGGTCGTCCTCGCCCGGGCCACTGGCGCGCGGGATCGGATAGGCCCGAGCCAGCTCGCCGGCCTGGTGCTCGGCCTGTTCGGGGTCTCGGCGCTGGTCGGATTCGACGTCGGCGCGGCCGATCTCGGGTCGGTCGGGGAGATCGCCGTGGTGGTCGTCGGATACGCGACCGGTCCGTGGCTGTTCTCCCGGTACCTGGCCGATCTGCCCAGCCTGGGGGTGGTCGCGGCTTCGCTGCTGATCGCCGCGCTGGTCTACGCGCCGTTCGGATTGACCGAGCTGCCCGCGCGGTGGCCGTCGGCGCACGTCGCGGGCGCGGTCGTCGTGCTCGCGGTGATCTGCACGGCGCTCGCATTCATGGTCTTCTTCGCGCTGATCGCCGAGGTCGGTCCGGTCCGCGCGACCGTCATCACCTACGTCAACCCGGCGGTCGCCGTCGTCCTCGGCGTCGGCCTGCTCGGCGAGTCCTTCACCACCGCGACGGCCGTCGGGTTCCTGCTGATCCTCGCCGGCTCGGTGCTCGCGACCCGGCGCTCCGGCGCGATCAGGTCCGACGGTGGAAATCGTGCGGGTCGCTCCGGTAGTCCTGGCCGGTCGGGCTGGTCCAGGTCAGGGTGGCCTCGGCGCCCCCGCGCAGCTTCCAACCACCCAGGTGCACCGCGGCATGATGCCGCCCGCACAGGCTGACCAGGTTGTCCCGGCTGGTCGCACCGCCCCGGGCCCACCAGCGCATATGGTGCGGTTCGCAGGAGGTCGCCGCCCGGGCGCAGCCGGGGAACCGGCAGGTCCCGTCCCGCGCCGCGACGTAACCCCGTAACCGCAGGTCGGGGTCGCGGCGGCTCCGGCCCAGGTCGAGCAGCTTCCCGTCGACCGGGTCGACCAGCAGCCGGCTGAACCACCCGGCGGTGCAGGCGACCTGCTCCGTCGTCTCGGCACCGATCGGGCCGAAGCCACCGAGATCGCCCGGTTCGCGGGAGCTGCCGAACAAGGTGTCGGCACCGACCACGACCTGCACGGTGGCGGCCACCCGCGGGCTGCCGTCCGGTCTTTGCAGGATGAGCTCGACGAACGCGTCGGCCCGGCGCTCCTCGACGCTGCGGCCGTCCTCGGGCCCGGACCGGCCCGCGTGGGCCTCCACCGCCGCCTCGATCGAGGCGAGCGTGACCTGGTCGAGCTCGGCGTGCAGCAGCCCGAGGCTCCGATCGGTCCAGAACCGCGGCTGCGGCTGCCAGGGCTCGGGGATGAACTCCGTCGGGGCGATCACCGCGGGGGTGACCCGGAGCACAGCCCGGCGCAGGATCCGGGTCAGCCGGCCCGGGGTGCATCGGCGGGCCCGGTCCATCGTCTCCTCCGCGATCGCGGCGGCCACCGGGCCCGGCACGCCGGCCAGCTCCAAACCGAACGTCGACGCGTGCCCCCAGCCGATCTCCCCCGCCGCCAGCGCCTTGGCCACCGGCGGCAACCGGTCCAGCGTCTGGGCGAAGTCGAGGCGGTTGCCCATGCTCCGCACCGAGATCCGGATCCGGGTGGCCATCTGCAACTCGCCGGCGTCCGGGAAGATCTCGTCCCCGAGCCGCCGCTCGGCCCGCAGTTGCCAGCTCGCCGCGGACGCCGACACCCACGACGCCAGCCGCTCCCAGGCGGCGACCCCGTCGAGGAGCTCGGCGTCGGACACGCGCTCGGGGTCCGCGCCGGCAAGCAGCGCGGCCAGCTCCGGACCCGGCATCCCCTCGAACATGTGTTCGACTCTACCACACGTCACCGACGGCAAACGGACCCAACCACAGGTTGTGGGAACCCTGTGGTCCCCCGGCACGGCGACCGTTAGGCTTCGCGCTCGTGGCCAACGTGCTGACCCCGCAGGACGAGGACTTCCCTCGCTGGTACCAGGACGTGGTGGCCAAGGCCGAGCTGGCCGAGCCCGGACCGGTGCGCGGCACGATGGTGATCCGGCCCACCGGCTACGCCCTGTGGGAGCGCACCCAGGCGGAGATGGACGCCCGGATCAAGGCCGCCGGTGCGGAGAACGCCTACTTCCCGCTGTTCATCCCGGAGAGCTACCTGCGCCGGGAGGCCCAGCACGTCGAGGGCTTCGCCCCCGAGCTGGCGGTCGTCACCCACGCCGGCGGCAAGCAACTCGAAGAACCGATCATCGTCCGGCCGACCAGCGAAACCGTGATCGGCGAGTACTTCGCGAAGTGGATCCAAAGCTACCGGGACCTGCCGCTGCTGATCAACCAGTGGGCCAACGTGGTGCGCTGGGAGCTTCGACCCCGGATCTTCCTGCGGACCACAGAGTTCCTCTGGCAGGAGGGCCACACGGCGCACGCCAGCGAGGCGGAGGCCTCCGCGTACGCCCGCCGGATCCTGCACGAGGTGTACGAGGACTTCATGGTCGCGGTCCTCGCGCTGCCGGTCGTCGCGGGGCGCAAGACCGACCGGGAGCGGTTCGCCGGGGCGAGCACCACGCTGACCCTCGAGGCGATGATGCGCGACGGCAAGGCGCTCCAGATGGGAACGAGCCACGAGCTCGGGCAGAACTTCTCCCGGGCCTTCGACATCGACTTCCTCGGACCGGACGGCGGTCGGGAGCTCGCCTGGACCACCTCCTGGGGCTCGTCCACCCGGATGATCGGCGGCGTGATCATGGGCCACGGGGACGACCACGGGCTCCGCCTTCCGCCGGCGCTGGCCCCGGTCCAGGCGCTGGTCATGGTGGTGCGCGACGGGGACGGCGTCGGCGCGGCCGCACACCGGCTCGCCGACGACCTCCGGGCGGCCGGCGTCCGCACCCGGCTCGACGAGCGGGCCGACCTGGCCTTCGGGCGCCGGGCGATCGACGCGGAGCTGAAGGGCGTGCCGGTCCGGGTGGAGGTCGGCCCGCGGGAGCTGGCCGCCGGCGAGGCGACGCTCGCCCGCCGGGTGTCGCGGGACAAGGGCCCGGTGGCGCTGGCCGGGGCGGCCCGGGCCGTCGTCGATGCGCTGGCCGAGGACCAGCGGGCGCTCTACGACGAGGCCTTGCGCCGGCGCGAGCAGCGAACCGTCGACGTCGCCTCGGTCGACGAGGCCATCGCCGCGGCCGGCACCGGATGGGCCCGCCTGCCCTGGTCCGCCGTGGGGGAGGCCGGCGAGACGACACTCAACGCGCAGGGCGTCAGCGTGCGCTGCCTGGTCCGGCTGGACGGCTCGGTGCCGGACAGCCCGGCCGAGCCCGACCTGGTCGCCTACACCGCCCGCGCCTACTGAACGTCCGATATCGTCGGATCCGGCAGAGCCGGGCAGCCAGCAACGGGGAGAAGAGATGGGCTCGAAAGACAAGGGTGGCCGGGAGAGCCGAAAGCCCAAAGCGAACAAGAAACCGAAGCCGCCGATCAAATCCACCGTGGTCCCGACGACCGTCCGACCAGCAGCGACCCCGGACAAGTAGGTTGCCCGCAGCCACCGTTCGCGGGCCGTCCGCGGTGGGGCGGGGGCCTCGTAAAGGGGAAAGAACGGAAGGAAACGACACCAAATCCGCGTTGACACCGTGCGCGGAGTGGTTGGATCGGGCGTCGACATGGAGGGGACGCATGGGGCCCGACAAGGGCGACGAGGGCGGGTTCTTCGCCGACGGCATCGGGGTCGGCGCGGTCCGCGAGCTGGCGGCTCGGGCGATCGACCGGCGCCAGCTCCTGGCGTCCCTGGTCCTGCTCGCCGGAGTCGGGTCGGCCCTGCGCGGCATCCACGAGCCGAGCCACGACATGCTCGCGGTGGCGGCGGGCGGAGTTCTCGTCGCGAGGGGGGTCCTGCTCGGCCGGCCGCTGCGCGCCCGGCACGCGCTGATCGCCGTCGCCTTCCTGATCGCCGGGACCGCGGCGGACCTGGCCGGCCGTGACCTCGTGGCCTGGATCGCCACCGGCCTCGCCGGCGCGGTCGCCGTGCTGCCGTCGGGCCCGCCGCCGAGCGGCGGGGCGGAGCAGCGCGACCGGATCTGGCGGCTCGTCGAACGCACCCAGGGCGACACCCTCGCGCCGTTCGCGCTGCGCTCCGACAAGACCTACGTCTTCGCCCCGGACGGGCGGGCGGCGGTCGCCTACCGGGTGCGGTTCGGGACCGCCGTGGTCTCCGGCGACCCGGTAGGGGCGCTCGATTCGCAGGCCGAGGCGCTGGACGCGTTCTTCGCCCACGCCGCGGCGAACGGGTGGCGGACCGCGGTCCTCGGGGTCAGCGAGCGGCGGATCGGACTGTGGCGGTCCCGGGGCTACTGGGCGCTGAGCGTCGGCCGCGAGGTGCTGATCGACGTCCCCCGGTTCAGCCTGCTGGGCCGCAGGTTCCGCAACCTCCGGCAGGCGGTGCAGCGGACGAGGAACGCGGGGGTGCGGACGGAGGTTGTGGCCGAAGCGGACCTCGACCCCGGACTGCGTGCCGAACTCGAGAACGTGGTGCGCCACGCCCGCGGCGGCAGCCAGGTCCGGGGCTTCACGATGATCCTCGACCACCTGCTCGACGGGACGCACCCCGGCACGCTGATCTGCCTGGCCCGCGATCGGACCGGGCGGGTGGTCGGCTTCCAGCGGTTCGCCAGCGCCGACCGCGGTCGCGAGCTGTCGCTGGACGTGCCGTGGCGGCTGCCGGGTTCCCCGAACGGGATCGACGAGCGGCTGGCCGTGGACATGGTCGCGTGGGCCGCGGAGCACGGCGCGGCCCGGCTCTCGCTGGCCTTCGCCCCGTTCCCGGACCTGTTCGCGATCCGCCACCGGACCGGGCTCCAGCGACTCGCGCACTGGGGGGTGCACCGGTTCGACGCAGTGATCCGTTTGGAATCGCTGTACCGGTTCCTCCGCAAGTTCCACGCCATGGGACAGAACCGCTACGTCGCGCTGCGACCGCGCGAGCTGCTCTGGGTGGCGCTCGCCATGCTCACACTCGAGTTCGTGCCGCACCGGACTATCGCCCGACGACGGAGAGCCTGACTATGGAAGTGCAACTCGGTGACGTGTCGATCGACTACCAGATCGACGGTGCCGGCGAGCCGGTCCTGCTGCTGTGCGGCCTCGGGATGCCCGCACTGGCCTGGCAGATGACCGCCGTGCCGGCGCTGACCGCCGCCGGCTACCAGGCCGTGACCTTCACCAACCGGGGAATGGCCCCGTCCGGGTCCCCGCCGGGCCCCTACACGGTTGCGGACCTGGCCGCCGACGCGGCCGCGCTCATCGAGCATCTCGACCTGGCGCCGTGCCGGCTGCTCGGGATCTCGCTGGGCGGTTTCATCGCCACGACCCCTGGCCCGGACGCGACCCGACCTGGTCCGCTCGCTGGTCCTGCTGGCCAGCGCCGGTCGGACCACCGCCTACTGCCGACTGCTCGCCGAGGCCGAGCGGGACGTGATCCGCGCAAGCCCGTCGCCGCAGCGCTTCGAGCTGGCGTCCGACGTCACCCTAGCCCTGCCGCCGACGGTCCTCCAGAACGACGACGCCATGGTCCTGGAGACCGCCGAGCTGCTCGGGCTGCGGGAGGGCTGGGTCGACCCGGGGCGGCGCGGCCAGTACGAAGCCTCCTGGTCCTGGCTGCTCGACGGCCCGCCGCCGGACCGGTACCGCGGCCTGACCCAGCCCTGCCTCGTCGCCGCCTTCGAGCTCGACCTGCTCTTCCCGCCACGCGTCGGGCGCGAGGCGGCGGCGGAGATCCCGCGCGGCGAGTTCGTCGAGATCCCCGGCACCACGCACGGCGGGCTTTTCGATGCCGCGGAGATGATCAACGGCGTGGTCCTGGAGTTCTTCGCCCGGCACTGACCGCCCCTTTTTCTCAACGAGACACCCCCCGGCCGGCGTGCCTGCGACTGCCCACCACCGGGTCGGCGAGCAGCCCGAGGGCGTCCAGGACGAACCGGGCCTCGTCGACGCTTCCCGCCCGGCCGCAGACCAGCAGCGCGACCCGCCGTCGGGTCTCCGCGGAAACCGGCGGGACATCGGTGAGCCAGACCTCCCGCTGCTGGCGGTGGGCTGCCCGGCGACAGGCGAGGCTGCGGGCGGTTGCGGTCATCATGGCCGCACTTTGCGCGCGGAAGCTGAGCCGCAGCTGAAGCCCAGATCTGCGTCCGGTAAACAAAACGGTGGTGTTCCGCACCCACCGGCTGGTAGGACCGACAGGTGACGGGATTGACGATCGGGCGGGTCGCCGACCGGGTCAGCGCCGAGGACTGGCACCGGGTGGTCGCGGCCAGCCACCGGGCGGACTACGTCGCGCTGCCGGCCGATCCGGTCGAGGAGCTCCTGCCGCTGCTCGGCGGGTCCGCCGCCGGTGAGCGGGTCGAACTGTGGCTCGGCCGGGTCGATGCCGAGCCGGTGGCCGCGGTGGACCTCCGATTCCCGACCCACGACAACCCGGACGGCGCGACCCTCGAGCTGTTCGTCCATCCCGACCGGCGCCGCCTCGGCCATGGCCGCGACGTGCTGCGCCACGTGCTGGGCCGGGTCTCCAACGCGGGGCGGCGGAAGCTGTTCGCCGACGTCGCCGAAACGCCCGCCACCCCCGCACCCGGCTCGCGGCTGGCTCACCGGGCCGGGGCCCGGCCGGTCCTCGCCGAGGTCCGCCGGATGCTCGACCTGACCGAACTGAGCGCCGAGCGGCTGGCCGGGCTGCGCGAGCGCGCGGCGGCCGCGGCCAGCGGGTACACCGTCGTGGCGTGGGTCGACCGGGCCGCGGGGTCCGACCTCGAGGACCTGGCCAAGCTGAAGTCCCGGATGAGCACCGATGCCCCGCTCGGCGAGATGGCCTGGGAGCCGGAGGCCTGGGACGCCGCCCGCTACCGGGCCGGCGAGGACCTGGCGATCGCCCAGGGTCGCCGCCGGCTGGCGACCGCGGTTCGTTGCGAAGCGACCGGACGGCTGGTCGGGTACACCGACATCGGAATCAACCCGCGCCAACCCGACGTCGGCTACCAGTGGGACACGATCGTGCGCGCGGAGCACCGCGGGCACCGGCTCGGCCTGTTGCTCAAGACGGCCAACCTCCAGCTGCTCGGCCGCGAGGTGCCGGCCGCCCGTTCGCTCAACACCTGGAACGCGGCGAGCAACACGTACATGATCGAGATCAACGACCTGCTGGGTTTCCGGCCGGTGGACCGTTGGCAGACCTGGGAGCTGGAGCTGCCGGCCGGTCAGTAGATGTGCCGCCGGCGCAGCCGCCGGGGGCGGCCGTCGGGGTCGTAGATCCCCCGGTAGAGCGGGGTCGCCCACAGCCGGGTGAGCGCGCCGACCGGTGGCTCCGGCAGGGGGCGCAGACGGCCGGGCGGGCGCTCACCGGTCCGCCCGGCGGCATGCCAGGCCTCGAGGTCCCGAGCGGCCACGGTGAACGCCTCGAACGCGGCACGTGGGTCGCGGAGGTCATCGACGTCGCCGGGCGACCGGCCGAGGTGTTCCGCGGCGAGCGCGAGCCGCAACTCGCCGGCGAAGCCGCCGCCGAGCACGGCGGCGCTCAGCTCCGAGTCGTGGCTCCACGAGCGCCGGTTGAAGTTGTCCGAACCCACCGCCGCCCAGGTGTCGTCGACGACGCACACCTTGGCGTGCACGTAGACCGGGGTGCCCTGCGGGTTCTCCGGGCCGTAGAAGGCGACCCGCGCGCCCCCCGCGGCTCGGATCAGCGCCAGGGCAGCCTGCCGGCCGATGACGTTGGGCGGGTAGGAGATCCGCCCGTCCTCGTCCGGGTGCGGCGGCAGGACCGCGATCAGCCGCAGCTGCGGGCTGGCGGTCAGGGCCTCGGCGAATACCTCCGCGACCGGACGGGACCACAGGTACTGATCCTCCAGGTAGATCAGGCGTTCGGCCTTCGCGAACGCCTTGCGGTAGCTGCGGGCGATGCTTCGCTCGCCCTGCGGCGCGAAGGCGTAGCCGCCGAGGCGGCGCGGGTAGCTGCGCAGGATCTGCACGCTGGCGCCCCCGGCCGGGGGTGGGTCGGGCAGCTGCGGCGGCAGGGGCCGGGCCCGACGGTCGATCCGCCGCAGCCGGTCGGCGATTCGGTGCGCCGGGTTCCGGCTGAGCGGTTGCGGGTCGTCCCAGCGTTCCCGGAAGCTGGCCTCGACGTCGCCGACGGCCGGCCCGGACACGGCGATCTGCACGTCGTGCCAGGGTGGAGTCGGCCCGTAGACCGCCGCCATCGGTTGGCGCTGCGGATCGCCGCCGTGCCCGGCGTCGTCGCGGCGGCTGTGCGCCAGATCGATCCCGCCGACGAACGCCACGTCGGCCCCCGGGCGGCCGGGGTGGCGAAGCACGACGAACTTCTGATGGTGCGACCCGCCGGTGCGGACCCGCATGTCCAGGAGGCACTGCCCACCAGCGGCCTCGATCTCCTCGCCCAGATGCCGGTTCTCCGAGGCGGAGAAGGCCAGCCGGTCCAGATGCGAGCGCCACACCAGCCCGCGGACATTGACCCCCCGCTCGGCGGCCTCGCAGAGCACCCGGGAAATCTCCGTCGCCGGCTCGCCGGTCAACGATTCGTCGGGGTCCCCCCGCCAGTCGGTGAACAGCAGCAGATCACCGGCCCGCATCTCGGTGACCGCCCGGAACAGCTCCGCGAAGTACGTCCCGCCATGGATCAGCGGGCGAACCAGGTTGCCGTCCGACCAGGCGCGGCCGTCGCCGCGACGGGCGTCGATCCGGGTTCCCGGGTTCCCCCGCTCACCGGGGGCGAGGAACCAGTCGGTCAGCGCCACGCCGGGCCTCTACCCGTTCGGAACCGGACCAGCCGACCACATCCGGGGCCGAGGCCGGACCAGGCGCCGTCGGGGAGGTCGATGACGGCCAGCCCGGCGGTCGGGTAGCCCGCGGCCAACGCACGCGCCGGCGGGCGGCGATCCTCACCGATCAGGAACAGCGCGAGGTCCTGGACGCCGGGGTTGTGCCCGAGGAGCAGGACGGAGCCGGTGTCGTCGTCGATCTCCCGCAGCGCGGCGACGAGTGTCTCCAGGCCGGCCCCGTAGATGGCGGGATCGAAGCGCGTTGCGGGCGAAGCCGCGAACCCGGGCGCCACGTCGGCGAGGGTCTGCCGGGTGCGCAATGCGGTCGAGCAGACAACCAGCTCCGGCGACACCCCGCTGGCCCGGAACTCGCCGGCCAGCGCGGCCGCGGCCCGCCGGCCGCGCGGCGAGAGCGGGCGCTCGTGGTCAGCCAACTCCGCGTCGCCCCAGCTCGACTTCGCATGGCGGAGCAGGTACAGGGTGCGGGTCAGCTCGACTCCCCTCGCTCCGGACCGAGGCTACCGTCGTCCGGCGAGCGGCCGCCGCGGTCATGTGGCAGGGTGGCGGTCCGCCCGGGTTCGAATGGGACAGGCAGCACACTTGAGCGTCGACCAACCGCGGATGGCGCTTCTCGACGGAGCGTTCTACGCCGACGACCCGCAGCGGGCGTACGCGTGGATGCGCGACCAGGGCCCGGTGTGGTTCGACGACTCGAGCGGCGCCTGGGGGGTTGCCGGCTACGCGGCCGTGGTCGCCGCGTCAACCAAGCCGGCGCTGTTCTCGAGTGCCGGTGGGGCCCGGCCGGCGACCGGCCCGATGCCCTTCATGATCGACATGGACGACCCGGCGCACGGTCAGCGACGGCGCCTCGTCAGTCGCGGTTTCACCCCGCGCCAGGTCGCGGCCCGCGCCCCCCGGATCCGCCAGATCTGCGACGCGCTGATCGACCGCGTGTGCGACCGCGGCGAGTGCGATCTGGTGCACGAGCTGGCGGCGCCGTTGCCGCTGATCGTGATCGGGGACCTGCTCGGGGCCCGGCCGGAGGACCGGGCCGACCTGCTGCGCTGGTCGGACGCGATGGTCGCCAGCCAGTCGGCGACCACCGAGGACGTGACGGCGGCCGCCGGCCGCGCGTTCGGCGAGTACTACGACTACGCGCGCCGGGTGATCAGCGAGCGGCGCGAGCATCCGACCGACGATCTGATCGGGGTGCTCGCCGGGGCCGAGATCGACGGGCAGCAACTCGGCGAGAACGAACTGGCCTACGAGCTGCTCCTGCTCCGGGTGGGCGGTGACGAGACCACCCGGCACGTCATCGCCGGCGGCATGGAGCAGCTGCTGCGCCGGCCCGACCTGCGGGACCGGCTGAGCGCCGAGCCCGGGCTCCTCCCCGGCGCCGTGGAGGAGATGCTGCGGTGGGTCTCGCCGGTGAAGACGATGGCCCGCACGGTGACCTCGGACCTGGAGTTCTTCGGTGCGCCGTTGCGGGCCGGGCAGCAGGTGATCCTGCTCTACGAGGCGGCCAACTTCGACGACACGCACTTCCCCGATCCGCACCGGTTCGACATCAGCCGCTCCCCCAACGACCACCTGGCGTTCGGGGTCGGCAGCCACTTCTGCCTCGGGGCCAGCCTGGCTCGGCTGGAGATCCGCATCCTCGTCGAACAACTGCTCGCCAGGCTGCCCGACATCCAGCTCAGCGACGGCGCGGTCCTGCCGCGCCGGCCGAACAGCTTCGCCAGCGGTGTGGAACACGTCCCGGTGCGGTTCACGCCGGCCCGCGCACTCGGGGTCCCCCTCGACGCTGAGCCCGCCCGGTAGCCCGCCTGTGGACGAACCGGTGGACGAACCGGGTCCGCTGGGGATAACGACGGGCATCCTGTGGACATCATGTGGACGGCCCCGAAAATCATGAGATTGCTTGCGAAAAGCCCTTGTGCGGCGGGCGGGCATCCACTACAACTTGCACCTGTCACCGGAAACGGAGACCGAGCCGGGGGCGACTCCGGAACGCAGGAAGCGCCGGGCAACCGGCGCATCAGGTGGGTCTCCGAAGCCGGTGATGGGTAGCGCAACGCACGGCCGCCGAGCGATCGGCACGCCGGTGCAGCGCTACGAGCGAGGCCCCTCCATCTCATACATGGAGGGGCCTCGCACCATTTTGCCGAACATGCCGCCGTTTCGTCGTCGCGACACGACGGGGTCGGGGCGGTAAATCTGGTCCGGTCGGCAGGACATCCGGGTGCCTCCGGAGAAGAGGGTGCGTCAAGCGGCCGCTTCCGAGGGAGACGCCATGCGCGGATCGACTGTTCGCCTCGTTCTCGTCGCCGGTCTCGTCGCCACCGGCCTGCCGATCGTCGCGTACGGCGCGGCGCCGAGCAGCGACGCGACGACGTACACGACCTACCAGGACGTCGCCATCCCGATGAGCGACGGCGTGACTATCTCGGCGAACGTGTTCGTCCCGACCAAGGGCTGCCCGTGCCCGACGGTGTTGAGCCAGACCCCGTATCGCAAGTCGACGACGCCCGACGTGTTTCCGAGCCACGGCTACGTCGAGGTCGTCACCGACGTCCGCGGCACGGGTTCCTCGGGCGGGTACTGGGACGTGTTCAGTTCCCGGGAACAGCGGGACGGCGCCGAGGTGGTGCGCTGGATCACCCGGCAGAAGTGGTCGAACGGCCGGATCGGCACCTACGGCGGCAGCTATCTGGGGATCAACCAGTTCCTGACCGCGGAGCAGCCGGGGACGAGCGCGATCAAGGCGATGTTCCCGATCATCCCGATGTCCGACGCGTACCGCGACGTCACGTGGAGCGGCGGCGCGTGGGATTCCTCGTTCATGTCGTGGTGGTACGCCCTGGTCACCGGGGAGTCGCTCGAGCCGGCCGACAACGCGAGCACACAACCGCAGGTGGCTCTCAACACCGAGTCGCAGCACCTGGTCGACGTCTACTCCTACACCGCACCCGACCTCGCCGGAAACCTGCTCGGGGCCTACCAGCACGCGCTGTGCCAGGCCACTGGCGGTTCCGCCTTCTCCTGCAACTACCGCGACTCGGCATACGACAGCGCCCGGTACCGGCTGAGCTCACCGATCGATCGGATCGCCAACATCCACGTGCCTACCTTCATCATGGGTGGGACCTACGACATCTTCCAGCGCGGCGAGCCCGCGCTCTACAAGGCGCTCAACCTGCCGCCGAGCGAGAAGAAACTGATCCTCGGACCCTGGTACCACGTCACCGCCGGGACCGGGCTGCCCGCCAGGGACGTGACCGGCCGCGTCATCCCGGACAGCAACTATCTCGCGCTGGCCTGGTTCGACCGCTGGCTGAAGGGCAAGCACAACGGCATCGACGCCTTCCCATCGGTGGAGACCTACGTGCTCGGCCTGGACAAGTGGGTGCCGAACCGGTCGTTCCCGATGGCCGGCACCACCTACCACAGCTGGTACCTGTCGCCGGGGACCTCCGGATCCGGCGCGAACTCGCTGCACGACGGTTCGCTTGCCGCGGTGATGCCGGCCCAAGGGTCCAGCCTGATGCTGCCGTGGCTCCCGGCGAACGACGCCTGCTCACGTCAGACGGTCCAGTGGAGCGCGGGCCTGTCCGCGCTCGCCGTGCCCGGGACCCCCTGCGAGCAGGACAACCGCCAGAACGAGGCCCAATCGCTCACGTTCACCACCCCGGCGATGTCGCGCAACTACACGCTGTCCGGGCCGATGGATCTGCACCTGTTCACGAGCTCCCTGGCGAGCGACACCTCGCTGACCGCGGTTGTCACCGACGTCGCCCCCGATGGCACGTCGACCTCGATCACCGGGGGGTCGCTGATCGCGTCGGAGCGGGCGGTCACCACGACCCCCTGCGGGGCGCGGACCGAGTACTGCTCCGTGTACGCCGGCGGGCAGATCATCGAACCGTGGCACCCGTACACCTATGACGCCCAACAGCCGCTGGAGCCCAACATCGGCTACGACCTCCAGATCGAGATCTTCCCCACCACGGCGATGATCGCGAAGGGCCACCGGATCCGGGTCGTCGTGATGAGCGGGGACAGTCCGCACCGGCTGGACACCGCCTCGACGCTCAGCGGGGAAGCCAACGGCGCCGGGCTGGACACGCTCTACTTCGGTCCGGGCTATCCGAGCCGGCTCTACCTGGGTGTCGCGCCGCTCAGCTAGCCCTCCGCGCGGCGGGCGCCGGGCGGCGCGGGCCCGACGGCCGGCCGGCGGGGACCGCGACCACCGCCGTTCCGGAGGTCGCGACTTCCCGCACCGCCCGATGCCCCGGTCCGACCGCGGTCGAGGTAGCGGTCACCCCGGCGCGGTCGAACCGGGCGGCCGCGTCGCGGACCTGCTCCGGGAGCAGCAGCGACAGGACGACGCCGGACGCGCCGGCCCGCGCGGTGCGGCCCGAGCGGTGCAGGTAGTCCTTGTGGTCGGCGGGCGGGTCGACGTGGACGAC
The DNA here is from genome assembly GCA_035533475.1 of Mycobacteriales bacterium. Lineage (NCBI taxonomy): Bacteria > Bacillati > Actinomycetota > Actinomycetes > Mycobacteriales > Mycobacteriales bacterium. Next base: position 78,677 of record DATLTS010000018.1, read on the forward strand.
GAGGTCGATGTCGTCGACGTGGATCCCGCGGGCGGCGACGTCGGTCGCGACGAGCACCCGGACCCGGCCGGCCGCGAACGCGTCGAGCGCCCGCTGCCGAGCGCCTTGGGCCAGGTTGCCGTGGATGGCCGCGGCCTCGACGCCGGCCCGGCCGAGCTGCTTGGCCAGCCGGTCGGCGCCGTGCTTGGTGCGGACGAACAGCAGCGTGCGACCGGGCCGGGCCGCGACCTCGGCGGCAATCGCGACCTTGTCCTCGGCACGCAGGGTGAAGGCGCGGTGGTCCATCGTCTCGATCGGCGTCGAGGCGGGCGCGACGGCATGCACCGCCGGATCGGTCAGGTAGGTGCGGACGAGCCGGTCGACACCGCGGTCGAGGGTGGCGGAGAACAGCAGTCGTTGCGCGTCGCGGCGGGTCATGTCGAGCAGCTTGGTCACTGCGGGCAGGAAGCCGAGGTCGGCCATGTAGTCCGCCTCGTCGAGAACGCTGACCGACACTTCGTCGAGTCGGCATTCGCGCTGCTCGATCAGGTCGAGTAGCCGGCCCGGTGTCGCGACGACGATGTCCACGCCACGGCGCAGCGCGGCGATCTGCCGGCCCATGGATGCGCCGCCGTAGACCGCGGCGATGCGGATGTCCACCGGCTGCCCCAGCGGGGCGAGGACGGTCGTGACCTGGTTCGCCAGCTCCCGGGTCGGGACCAGCACCAGTCCGCGCGGCGCGCCGGGGCGCCGCGATCCGCCGGCCAGGCGGGCGAGCAGCGGCAGGCCGAACGCGAGCGTCTTGCCGGAACCGGTCTGCGCTCGGCCCAGCACGTCCCGCCCGGCGAGCGCATCAGGCAGCGTGCGGGCTTGGATCGGGAACGGCGCACCGATCCCGGCCCGCTCGAGGGCGGTCACCAGGCGCTGCGGCAAACCGAGGCCGGCGAAGCTCCGGGCTTCGGGAGCCGGGGCGGCGAGAGCGGCGTCGAGCGCGCGCTCGAGATCGCTCTCCGGCTGCCGGCGCACGGTTGGTCTGTGACGTTGGGAAGAACGGGACAAGAGAAACTCCATCTGGTGCCGGCCGCGGTACTTGGACAGCGGCACGATCGGGGCGGGCGATCCCGCCCCGTACGGGGCACGTCACAGAAGCGACCTCGCGGGCGGCTCGCCCGCGGGAGTGCGACGGCGATCTGGCCGCCGCCTTGCCTACAACCTAGCAGGTACCGATGCGGTTCCTGCCTCATGCCAGACTGAGCGGGCCCACCAGAGGAGGCCTCGGGATGGCAGGCGACGGATTTCGCGGTTGGTTGAGCCAGCGGCGAGCAGCCCGTTCGGCCAGAGCCGAGACGGCCCTCGCGGCGGAGGCGTCCCGGGCGCACGATCCGCATCCGCTGGCCAGCCTCGATCCAAAACTCGGGCTCGTCGCCGGGCAGCGGCTGGGCATGCAGGGTCTGACCGGGACCCCGACCCACACCGACTGGTCGGGCGACTAGTCGGCACCGGCAGCGTCGGCTCGGGCCCGCCAGTCGGCGGTGGTGTTGACCCGCGGAAACGGGGTGTCGGGCACGTCCACGCCGAGCGCCGCGCACAGCGGGGGCCAGCCGTCCTCCGGGTGCCAGACGAGCAGGCGCCGCGGCGGGACCGCCGCCAGCACCTCGGCGTTGTGCCGCTCGTAACCGGCCACCGCCGGGTCGTGTTCGGCCCAGCGCGGGTCAAGTCGCCCGAGCATCTCGGCAGCCATCACCCGCCACTCGGCGAAGGCCGGGTCGGGATCGCCGCCGGTGCGCATGCCCGCGAAGATCGTCTGGTCCGCGCTGCGCCACCACGTCTCGGCGTCGGCCCGCATCGACAGCAACACCAGCGCGTCCGGATTGGCCGCCGCGAGCTCGCGCCAGCAGGCCGCCGCGGGCCAGTCGACCGCGGCCACGTAACCGCCCAGCACCGGCCCCCAGTCGACCGGCTCGCCGCGGTTCGCAGCGGTCCAGGTCGGCACGTGCTCGAGATGCTCGAAGAGCTCGAGCATGTGATAGCAGGGGCCGCCGAGCAACTGTTCGAGGGCCAGCTTGAGCGAGTTGGTCCCGGTCCGGCCGACACCCGCGCCCACGACCTGAAGCATGTTCCCTCCCCCGGGTTCGTCGTCAGCCGCGCTGGAGCGCGAGCACTGGGATCGTGCGGATGCCTGCGGTCTTCTGTGCGTACTCCGCGAACCCGGGGTAGCGGCGGGCCTGCTCCGCGAACACGCGGTCGCGTTCCTCGCCGGTGAGCTCGGTGACGGTCACGTCGTAGCTCTCGCTGCCCACCTCGATCCGGGCGACCCCCGCCGCGACCAGGTTGTGGTACCACCCCGGGTGGGTCGGCGCACCGCCCTTCGAGGCGAAGACGTAGATGGTGCCGGGAGCCCCGTCGGCCGCCAGGTACATCATCGGCGACACGCGATCCCGGCCACTTCGCCGCCCCCGGTGATGCACCAGGACCATCGGCGCGCCCTCGAACGCGCCACCCACCCGGCCTTCGTTCGCCGGGAACTCAGCGATGACCTTCGCGTTCCAGTCGCTCATTTCAGTCACGTCACTCCCCGCTCGCGAGCCGGCAACGCCGAAACGAAGTCCGCCCAGGTCTGATGGCCGGCGGCATGGTCCGGGCAGGTGTGCCGGCCCGCTCGGAACGCGCGGTAGCTGCGCCCCGGCACGCGCAGCGGAACCGTCCGGCGGGGGCGTCCCCGATGCGCCCGCCAGGTCTGGGTCATCGCGCCCAGGGTCAACACCTCCGGTCCGCCGAAGTCCTCGGCTCGGCCAGCCGGATCGCCATGGATCAGCTCTGCGATCCGTTCCGCGACCTCCTCCGCCGCGACCGGCTGGAACGGGAGCACCGTCGGCAGCGGCGCGACCGGCAGTCGCTCCGCGACCCGCAACAGCATCGCCAACAGTTCGTGGAACTGGGTGGCCCGCAGGACCGTGTGCGGCAGGCCGCTCGCCGAGATCTCCTGCTCGCAGCGCAGCTTGCGCCGGTAGTAGGGGAAGGGATGGTCGTCCACGCCGACGATCGAGATGAAGAGCAGATGCCGGCACCCGGCCGCAGTGGCCGCCCCGAGCAGGTGGCGGGTCTGCGCGAGATCCGCCTTGCCGAGACGTCGGGTATCGCTGCCGGCGTGCACGATGAGCTCGGCGCCCGCGACGGCGTCGCCGATCCCGACCCCGCTCGTCAGATCCCCGCGATGCGTCCCGGCGGAGGACCGGGACAGCACGCGCACGTCGTCGCCACGGGCCCGCAGCAGGGGCACGAGCTTGCTCCCGAGTCCACCGGTGCCACCGGTGACCAGCACGACGCTCATGCCGCCATTGTTCTCCGGCACCGGCCGGCAGGAAAATTCGGCTGCGCGCGGAAGTGTCCGGTATGAGAACTCGACGCCTGATCGCGACCCTGGGTGGCTTGGCCGCCGTCCTCGCCGCGGGCCCCGCCCAGGCGGCCGGCGCACCGGTCGCGCGGTTTACCGTCCCGGTGCAGCTCCTCGGCGCCTCGGGAGGTGAGCCGAGCATCGCCACCGACCGGCTCGGCAACGTCTACGTCGACGGGCCCCAGGGCATCCCCGCGGGCGTGAACGACGAGCCTGGCGTGGGCTTCTGGGCCTCGCACAACGACGGGACGAGTTTCGGTCCGGCCCAGCACATCGGCTCGTTCGCCGGCGGGGGGGACTCCGACGTCATCGTCGACCCGAAGGGCACGGTCTTCACCGACGATCTCGAGGCCGCCGCCACGGACGTCTGCAAGAGCACCGACAAGGGGAAGACGTTCACCTCGATCGGACCGGTACCCGACCCGACGAACTGCTCCAGCCTGCCCTACGGTCAGGTCGGCCCCTCCGACGACCGGCCGTGGCTGAACAGCGGGCCGCACGGTCGGCTCTACCTGACCTACCACGAGTTCGTCAGCGCCCAACCGTTGATCTTCCGCAGCGACAACGGCGGCGCTGACCTGTTTGGCGCCGGCCCGTGCGGATCGATCATCACCGATCCGACGATCGAGGCGAACGTGCCGACGGACATCACCGGCGGGACCCTGGTCTCGAAGCCGGTTACCGACGCTGCCGGGAACCTGTACGTCATGTTCACGACGACGACGCAGGCGGAGAACGCCGCGGCGGCGGCCGCCGGTAAACCGAGCGGCACGTTCAGTCAGATCTACCTGGCCGTATCCACCGACCACTGCCAGACTTTCACCGACCACACGGTCTTCGACGGGGCGACGCTGTTCGGGACCAACGACGTCCAGTTCGGTGACATCTTCAACGCGCTGACCGTCGACGGGGCGGGGAACCTCTACGCGGTCGCGGCCGGCTACGTCGGTCACAAGACGTTCGACAGTGTCGCGAAGCTCTACCTCTTCAGCTCAACCGACCACGGGACCCGCTGGACCGGGCCGATCGAACTCGGGCCGGCCGGCGCCGCCAAGATGATGCCCTCGGCGATCGGCGGACCGCGCTCCGGCCAGCTCGCGATCGGCTACTTCCGCACGGTGAACGGGGTCACCGATCCCAACCTCACGTCCGGTCACTGGACCTACGCCACCGCCGAGACCACGAACGCGACGTCGCCGAACCCGACCTTCGGCTACACCGACGTGCGTCCGGGCTACCTCTACCACGTCGGCGACATCTGCAACCTGGGCATCCTGTGCGGGGCGGTCCCCGGCGGCCCCAGCGACCGGAGCCTGCTCGACTTCACCTCGGCGACGCTCGACGGCCAGGGCTGCCCGCTGTTCACCTTCGCCGGCAACCCGCCGGCACTGGGCGGGGAGGCCAAGGGCACCTGGAACTTCGTCACCCGCCAGACCAGCGGCTGCTTCCCGGCAGCGGTTGCCGTGACGGTCCACCCGCCCGTGACGGCGACCCACCCGACCGCGGCAACCGCCCCCGCCGCCAACGGGGCACTCCCCGAGACCGGGCTGGACCCGCGGCTGCCGATCATCGCGCTCGGCGCACTGGCCCTGGCGTTGACCCTGCTCCGGCTTGGCCGGTCCAAACTGGCCCGGAGTCGGCGCGGCCCACCGGCGGGGTAGCCTCCGCCCAGCACGCAGCAGATCCCGGATCGGACGGGTGGCGCCATGGCATACGACCCCGAGCTAGCCGACCGCATACGGAGCCTGCTGGCGCAAGAGCCCGTGGTCGAGAAGCAGATGTTCGGCGGGCTGGCGTTCCTGCTGCGCGGCAACATGGGCGTTTCCGCGTCCGGACAGGGCGGCTTGCTGGTGCGGGTGGATCCCGCGCACCAGGACGGGCTGCTCGCCGAGCCGGGAGCCGAGGAGTTCGAGATGGGTGAGCGCGGGCCGATGCGGGGTTGGCTCCGGGTAAGCCCGGACGTCCTGACCGATGACGAGGTCCTGCGCGCCTGGGTGTCCCGCGGCATCTCCCATGCCCGCACCCTGCCGCCGAAATAGCGCACCACCCGGGAACGGAGTCGCGATCGAGCGCGCCCAGCGCGCCCAGCCGCCGGCGAGTGTGCAATTTCCGACCGGAGGTCACGCTCACGGGCGGGTACGGGGCGTCGGAAATTGCACACTCGGTGGTGCGGGGGGTGGGGGGTCGGGTCGGAATGAAGACCGAGCGGCGCCGTCATCACCGGGCGCGATCACTTGACAGCAGGCAGCAGCGGAACGGCTACGCGCAGGTGGTGGCGCCCGGTTGGGGGCATCGGCTAACGTCCGCTGATGCGGCAACTGAGCAGCCTCGACGCTCAGTTCCTCGCGCTCGAGGACGCCCGGCAGACCGGGCACGTCGCCGGGCTGATGATCCTCGATGCCAGCCGGCGCACCGACGGGCCGCTGGCGCTGGGCGACATCATCGGCCTGCTCGAGCAGCGGCTGCACCTGCTCCCGCCGTTGCGCCAGCGACTCGCGACCGTGCCGCTCGGCCTGGACTACCCGTACTGGGTGGAAGACCCCGACTTCGACCTCGAGTTCCATGTCCGTGAGCTCGGGCTCCCGGCCCCCGGCACGGACCATCAGCTCGCCGAGCAGGCCGCCCGGATCGTCTCCCGCCCGCTGGATCGGCAGCGCCCGCTCTGGGAGCTCTACCTGATCTCCGGACTGGACTCGGGACACGTGGCGCTGCTCACCAAGATCCACCACGCGGTCGTGGACGGGATGTCGGGCGCCGAGATCATGGGCCTGCTCCTCGACCTCGAGCCGGCGGGCCGCGAGCTCCCGCCGCCCGCGGGCGGGGCGCGGGCCCGGCGAGCCCCCGGATCGCTCGAGATGCTGGCCCGGGGCCTGATCGGCATCCCGCGCTATCCCCTGCGCGTCCTGCGCGCGCTGCCCAGCGCCGTGCCCAACCTCGACGAGACCAGCTTCGCGACGATCCCCGGCGCCGGCCTGCTCAGCCGCGCCGCCCGCCTGATCCCCGGGGTCGGAGCCGACGGGGACCAGGGGGTCCGACACGCGCTGAAGGCCCCGAAGACCACCTTCAGCGGGCCGATCTCGGCGCACCGCAGGTTCGCCTTCGGCCAGCTGCCGCTCGAGCGGATCAAGGCCGCGAAGAACATCCACGGCGGAACGGTCAACGACGTGGTCGTCGCGCTCTGCGCGGGCGCGGTCCGGCGCTGGCTGATCGAGCACGACGAGCTGCCGGACATCCCGCTGGTCGCCCAGATCCCGGTCTCGGTCCGCACCCCGGAACAGGCGGGCACGTTCGGCAACCGGATCCTGATGCTCGGCGTCCCGCTGTTCACGACGGAGGCGGACCCGGTGACCCGGCTCCAGCGGACCTCCGAGGCGCTGCTGGAGATGAAGGAGCAGCACCGGGCGCTGCCCGCCGAGCTGCTCCAGGACGTGAACCACTTCATCCCGCCGGCCGTGTTCTCCCGTGCCGCCCGGCTCTCGTTCGCCCTCAACACCTCCGCGGCCGGCCGGCCGGCCTGGAACCTGGTGATCTCCAACGTTCCCGGCCCGCAGTTCGACCTCTACTGCGCCGGCGCCCGGCTGGTCGCCAACTACCCGATCTCGGTGATCACCCACGGCATGGGGCTCAACATCACGGTGATGAGCTACTGCGGAAGCATGGACATCGGGGTGGTGGCGGACCGGGGGCAGATCAGCGACGTCTGGCCGTTCCTCGAGTGGATGGGCAAGGAGCTCGACGAGCTGGGGGTCTGACTCAGGCCTCGAAGGTGACCGTGGTCGCCGACGGCGAATCGCGGGCGAGCCGGGCCTCGACCCGGCTCAGTGGCCAGGCCCCGGCGTCGGTCACCCGGCCCGGCCAGGGGAACACCGCGGCGGCCGGGTCGAGCGGCGCCGGAAGGGTCACCGACACCTTCACCAGCCCGCGGCCGGATCGGTACACGAAAGTGCCGGTGAACCGCCAGCGGCCGTCCACCTGCCAGCCGAGCAGTTCGGCGACCCGGATGTCCGCGGCCGCCGCCGGCAGCCGCTGGCGCATCGCGGCCAGGACCGTCCGGGGTCCCAGGCCCGGTGGCGGCGGCGGCGGCGGGCCGAGCAGCGCGAGGGCGAGCCCGAGCCCGGCGACCAGCAACGCCCAGGCGGCCACGACCGGTCGGCGGAGCGGCCCCGGCCGCAGGCGGGGGGTCACGCCGGGGCGCGGGGCAGGCCGAATTCCAGCGCCCCGCCGGGCAGCGTCGCCAGGGCCCCGCCGTGCGCGGACACCGCCTCGACCGCGATGGTCAGGCCGAGGCCGCTGCCCGGCGCCCCCCCGGCCCCGCGGGCGAACGGCGCGGCCAGCCGCTCGAAGTCCGCGGCCGGGATGCCCGACCCGGCATCGCGAATCGTGAACCGCACCTCCTCCCCCACCACCCGCGCGGCGACGGCGACCGGTGGCGCGCCGTGGCGCAGCGCGTTCTCGACCAGGTTGCGCAGCGCGCGGATGAGCTGCCAGGCCACCACCTCCACCCGGACCGTCGCCTCGGGCAGGTCGAGCAACACCTGTTCCAGCCCGGCGGTGGCCTCCTCGAGGAGGTAGCCGACCTCGACGACCTCGCGGGCCGGTTGCGTGCCGGCGATCCGGGCCAGCAGCTCGGCCCCGTCCACTACCTCGAGCAGTCGCCCGACCTCGCGCTGGCAGCGGGCCACCGAGCGTCGCCCGGACTCGTCGAGCCCCGCCTCGGCGACCAGGCCGAGGTGGCCGAGGACGCCCTGCAGGCCCCCACGGATCTCGTGCTGGAGCAGCGGCACCAACGTGGTGACCTGCCGGTGCCGCCGGCTCAGACCGGGGTCGGCTTCGACGGCGAACGCGAGGGCGCCGCCCGGGACGCCGGCCAGCGCCACCGGCGTTCCGTCCGGTCCCGCCGTGCGGCGGATCGCGCCGGGCGCGGGCAACCGGTCCGCCGGCGGCCAGCTCACCGGCCCCGGTGGGCCGCCCCGCGCCCGGACCCGCCCCTCCCGGTCGAGCACGGCGCCGGGCACCGGCAGATGCCGCCAGACGTCGACCCGGCCCCGGCTGCGGAGCAGCCACCAGCCGAGGGGCAGCGCGAGCAGGACGAGCCACGCGGCGAGCAGCCCGATCCGGGTTCCGGTCACGAGAGCACCACCTCCCGGGGCATCACGTATCCCTCGTGCGGCCGGGTCAGGACGAAGCGGAACTCGCGGCCGCTGTCGCCGAGCGCCTCCCGGATCCGGGCGACATGCCATTCGACGGCGGACGGATCGGCGGGCCCGTCCGCCCCCCAGACGTGGAAGAGCAGCTGGTTCTTGCTCCACAACCGGCCGGGGTGCTCGCACAGGAAACGCAGCACGTCGAAGGACCGCGGGGTGAGCCGCACCCGCTCGCCGGCCCGGCGGAGCTCGCGCATCGCCAGGTCCAGTTCGAAGCCCTCGACCAGCCGGAGCACGTCGCGGGTGACGGCGCGGCGCTCCAGCGCGCGGACCCGAGCCAGCAGCACCTCCGGAAGCACCGGCTTGCGCAAATAGTCGTCGGCCGCCGCGGCGAAGCCGGACAGCTCGTCGGCGACGGTGTCCCGCGCGGTGAGCATGAGCACCGGCAGGTAGCCCGGTCGACGGCGCAACTCCCGGCAGACGGCCAGCCCGTCGATGTCCGGCAGCCCGAGGTCGAGGACCACGAGATCCACCCCCTGGCGGTCGAGCAGCGACAGTGCCTCGGTCCCGGACGCGGCGGTCAGCACGTCGTAGCCGTGCCGGCCGAGGTAGATGTCGAGAAACTCGAGGGTGGGCGGGTGGTCGTCGACGGCGAGGATCCGCATGGGGGAAGGGTGCCGCAAACTAGACCTTCGCGACAATGCCGGTGCTGGCCTCGGTCAGCGGGCGGCGGCGGTGCACCCGGGCGTCGTAGACGATCGGGTCGCCACCAGCCAGCAGGTCCGCGCTGACCGCCGCCAACAGCGCCACGTTCGCCTGGTTCGCCGCCGCGGCGATCCGCCCCGCCCGGTGCCGGTTCGGCGCCCCGACCAGGACCACCTCGTCCGGGCGCAGGCCCCGGTAGCCGTACAGCTTCCGGCGCCAGATCTGGTGGTTCTCGGTGCCGCGATCCGCTTCGAGCAGCCACCGGCCGGACGCCTCCCCGAACCGCCAGGTGAGCGCCGCATCCGGGCGGGGTTCGCCGGCGGTCGCCATGGTGCGCAGCTCGGCCTCGCCGGCCCAACCGGTGACCGGCACCGAGCACCGCCGCAGCAGAGCGACGACGAGGTCGGCGGTGAGCATCGTGTGCTGGATCTGCCCGGGACGGGGATGCCAGCCGTGCCCCAGCTCGGCGGCGATCGTGTCCACCGCCGGACCGATCCGGTACAGGTACGGGCCGTGGTAGCGCGGCCGGTCGCGCCGCAGGGCGCCCGCCACCCAGAGCGGGTGGACCCGGCTCTGCGCCGTCTGCTCCGTGAACCCGGCCAGGCCGGCGATCTGCCGGCGGGTGAGGCACCCGAACGACCAGACGGCACGCAGGATCGCCACGTCCTCGACGTAGCGGCGCATCACCAGTCGTCCTGCGGCGCGGCCGGGGTGGGCAGCGACAGCCGGGCCGGCCCGGCGACCGCCGCCGGGCGCAGGGCGGCCCGGAGCCCCGCGAGCGCCGGGTGGTCCCGGACCGGCGGGACCAGCGGCTCGGTGCGGGCGCTGGTCACCTCGGGGCCGCGTGGCCCGGAATGGCGCCAGTAGCACTCGAAGGAACCCTGCCCGGCCAGGTCCTCCGGCCGCAGCCCCGGGAAGGACCGGAACAGCCGCGCCGCGTCCCCGGCGGCGAGCCGGAAGGCGCAGTAGGTGGCGGCGTTGGCGAGCAGCGTCTCGAGCACGGTCGGGTTCAACGCGGCGACCGTGGCCAGGTTCTGGTTGGCCACCACCAGACCGAGCCCGTACTTGCGCGCCGAGGTGACGACTTCGGCGAAGCTCGTCAGCGAGAACTCCTGGAACTCGTCGATCACCGCGACCACCGGCCGGCGCTCCCCCGGCGCCAGCTCCTCCCTGGCCAGCACGGTCAGGTGCAGCATGGTGACGAGCAGGCTGCCGACCAGCGCGCCGGTGGCCGGCCCGACCAGGCCGCGGGGCAGGTCGACGAGGAGCAGCCGACCGTGGTCGATGCAGTCCTCCAGCCGCAGGCCCGGACCGGGATCGCCGAAGACGGTGCCGAGCACCGGATCGGAGTCGAAGGCGGCGGCCTTGTTGAGGATCGCCCGCACCGTCCGGGTCTTCTCCCCGCGGTCGAAGCCGTCGAACTCGGCCCACCGGGCGGTGGCCCGCGGGCTGTCCGCGAGCTGGAGGACGTAACCGCGGAACACCGGATCGGTGAGGAAGCGGGGGAGGTCGGCGAGGCATCCGGAGCCGGTCGCGACCAGCGCGGTGAGCGCGGCCTTGAGGAAGTGCAGCAGGTTCGGCGTGCTCGCCGGGTTCAACCCCCACAGGTCCGCGAAGACCTTGACCACCGCGTCGACCCGCCGGGTGCGCAACCGCTCGACGAGCTCCGGGTCCGGGCCCCGGTCGACCCAGAGCGGGTTCAGCGTCGGGAGCCCCCGGGTCGCGGTGAGGTTCAGCACGCTGGTCGCACCCAGCGCCGCGTCCGGGAGCCGGCTCAGGACCTGGCGGATCAGGTCGCCGTGCGGGTCGAGGACGACGGCGGCGACCCGCTGCTCGGCCAGGCCGAGGACGAGCCGGGTGAGCAGCGCGGTCTTCCCGGTCCCGGACGGGCCGACGACGTAGGCGTGGGTCATCAGCTGCGCCACGCTGACCCCCACCGGCTCGCCGGCGCCGGGGCCGTGCGACACGGCGAGCCGGATACCCGCCGGGTCGAGCGGGCGGGCCGCCGGTCGCCGGGCGGAGCCCGCCCGGGCCAGCGGCGCCACCGGCTCGTCGGCGCCGGGCAGGCGCACCAGCGCGGCGATCTCGGCCGCACCCAGCACGCATCGGCGCCGGGCCCGCCGCTCCGGCCGCCCGGACCGGATCGCCGCCCACACCTTCGCCCCATCCGCTCCGGTGCGTTCGAGGCCCCCCGCGGCCAGCACCGCGGCGAGCGTGGCGTGACCGGCGGCGGCCCGGTCCGGATCGGTCGCCGCCCACCCGGTCCGCAGCGTCACCGCCGCGCAACCGCCGGCCAACCTGGCCTGGGCGACCCGGGCCGCCGCCAGCTCGCTCGCCGTCGCCCGCGGGCGGGGCCGGGCGGCCGGCCCGGCCGGTGCCGCGGAGAGCGCCGCGGACAGCACCTCGCCGAGGGCGAGGGCGGGCGCGGTCAGGCAGCGGGACCACAGCGGTTCGGCGCCGCCGAGACCGGCCTCGAGCCGGGCCGCGCCGGCGGCGAGCCGGCGCACGGCGGCGGCCGGAGCCGGCTCGATGACCGCGGAGACCACGCCCGACTCCCCGAGCCCGACCTCCGCCAGCCCGGCGAGCAGCCGGGGCAGCAGGTCGGGCAGCGCGCGTTCGGCCGGCAGCCACCAGCTCGCCCCCACCGCGTGGCGGGGCGGATCGTCGTCGAAGGGCTCGGCGCCGGGCGCGACGTCCGCGGTGGGGTACCCGGCGCGTAGCAGGCCCGCCAGCGGGCCGGCCGCCGCGGCGCGGGCGTGCAGGCCGACCCGCCGCGGCCGGCCGACCAGCGCGAGCTGCACCGGTCCCGCCGAGCGGGCCAGGGCGAGCAGCGGGGCCAGCCGGCCGGCCGCCAGCTCCGGGGGCTCGGTCGGCCCGCTCGGGGCCAGGACGGTGAGCCAGGTCATGTCACGCCTCCGGGCGGGTGGTAGCCGTAGCCGGCCGCGACCCGAAGGACGAGGGCGACGTAGGCGGACGAGTGGTTGTAGCCGTAGAGCGCGCGGGCCGGATCGAAGCCGGTCGGCGTCGCGCCGGAGTAGGCGAGGTGGTGCGCGGCGGCGAGGATCGCCGGGCGCGGCTCGAACGGCGTCGCCCCGGCCACGACGTTGAACAGCGGCCAGCTCGAGGGCAGGAACTGCATGAGCCCCTCCGCCCGGCCGTACCGGGTGGGGGGCCCGACGGCCGCCGGGTCGAAGCCGGATTCGACCTCGGCGACCGCCTCGAGCAGCGGCGCGGGGACGCCGAACCGGGCCGCCGCCGCGGCGAACCACGGCCGGTACGGCACCGGCACGCCCGGAGCGCCACCGGTCGGGCCGGCCGGCACCGCGGACAGCGCGGCGGCGGCGAGCCCGAGCGCCACCAACCCGGCGGTCCTCAGCACGACACCCCGCCGATCCGCCGGGGCCCGGCCGCCGCGAGCGCATGTTCGCCGGGGGCCGCGGTCACCAGCACCGGCTGAAGGCCGCGCCGGCTGACCAGCAGGCCGAGCCCGGGGGTGCCCGCCACGAGCAGCCGGGCCGCCCCGGGGGACAGCCCCAGGCCGTCGGCGGTCGCCGCCCGTTCGTGCTCCGCGGCGCCGAGCAGCAGCAGCGTCGCAGCGTTGGCCAGCACGGCCTGACCGGACGGGCCGGCGAGGAAATCCGACAGCCGCTGGGTCACCAGCTCGAGCCCCACCCCGTACTTGCGGGCTCGCCGGGCGAACCCGGCCAGCACCTCGGCAGCGGCGGCGTCCCCGAGCAGCAGGTGAGCTTCGTCTATAACGACCAGCCGCGCCCGGACCGGCCCCGGCCCGGGCGCGGCTGCCCCGGTCCAGGCCCAGGCCAGCGCACAGGCGGTCACCGCCGCACGCAACCGGGCCGGGGTGCCCCGAAGATCGCTCACGACCAGCGGCGGCGGATCGTCGAGCCGGGGGTCGGCCCGGAACAGCCCAGCAACGGTGCCGTCAACGCTGCCAGCCCGGGCAACGCCCAGCAGCCCGATCAGTCCGACCGCACCCTCCGGATCGGACCGCAGCCGGGTCAGCGCCGAGTCGAGCTCGGCCAGCCGCCGCGGGCCGGGCGGTCGACCCAGCAGCGCGGTGACGACCGTGGCCAGCAGTTCCAGCGCCTCGCCGGCCGGGAGCCGCGGGTCGGCGGCGAGCCGCACCGGGTCGATCCCGCCGTCGACGACGAGCCCGCCGCGGTGGGCGGCCAGGGCACCGAACTCCCCCTCCGGGTCGACGACCAGCACCGCCGCCCCCCGGTCCAGCCAGCGGCTCACCTCGAGCTTCGCGGCGAACGACTTACCGGCCCCGGACGCACCGACGACGAGCCGGGTCGGGTTGGGCTCGGCGAACCGGTCATGGCCGATCACGGCTCCGCTGTCCGGGTCGGTGCCGAGGAGGGGCTCGTTGAAGGGAAGAAAGGCAGGATGCGGGAGCGGGATCGTCATCGCCGCGGTCTCCGCGTCCACGAACCGCACCCCGCGACCGCGGCCGGCTCGCTCGGGGCCGGTCAACGCGGCCCATCCCGGTCGCTGCTCGTAGCTGCACACCCGCAGTCGCGCCGCCGGACCGGAGGACGCGAGCAGCCGCCCCGTCCGGTCGGTCGCGTCGTCGAGCCGGCCCGGTTCGGTGACCAGCGCGACCGTGACGCGCACCCCGATCAGCGCGGTCTCGCCGGCGGCCAGCCGGGCGCGCAGGTCGCCGGCGGCGGTGATCGCCCGGTCGACCTGCGGATCGGCCAGCCGGCCGGCCCGGTCGGCGAGCAGCGCCGAGGCGCTGAGGGCGGCGAGCCGGCGGCGCAGCATCCGCTCCGCGGCGATCGGGGGCACCGGCAGCAGGGCGACGACCAGGGCACCCAGGGCCGGGTCCGCGGTCAGCCGGGCGAGCCAGTCGAGCCCGACGGCGGCCGGCCAGCCGTCCAGGAAGAGCAGCCGCCCGGCCCGGCCGCCGGCCAGGCGCACGGATCCGCGGTTCTCGCCGCACACCGCCGGCAGCCCCGGCAGATGCCCGTCGGTGACCAGGCGGACCAGATCGCCGTCGGGACCGGCGGCCGGCAGCGCCGCCCCGGTGAGCCAGGTCCCCCGCCCGGCGTTGCCGGCCCGCGGGCCGTGCCAGACCCGGACCGGTGCGCGGATCCCGGCGACGGCGGCGGTCAGCGACGCGGCCAACCGGGCGCGCTCCGGCTCGGAGAGCAGCCGAGGCCCGGCCCGCAGTTCTAGGGCGACCGTCCGGATCACCCGGTCACCCGGCGGCGCAGGAATCCGAGGCACGGTCCGACCCAGCCGGCCAGCGAGCGCCCCTGCGGACGCAGCCAGCCGCCGCCGACCGCGGCGAGGGCGAGCAGGACCCCGGGGACCAGCGCGGCCCGCGGCCCGGCGGTGGCCAGCGCGAGACCGGCCGCGGCGACGCTGAGATGACCGGCCTGGCCCAGGGTGCACCAGGTGGTGAGCCGGTCGCGCACCGCGAGGTCGGCCGGCACCGCCACCACCGGCCCGTCGGTCATCGCAGCGCCCCGGTGACCAGCCCGGCGATCAGGCCGGCGGACAGCGTCACCGCGAGACCGATCCCGGCCGCGACCAGCCCGGCCCTGGCCTCGGCCTGCCGGTGCGGGCTCCCGTTCGAGGCCGCCCAACGGATCCCGTTGACGGCGATGAACAGCACCGCGATGCTGCCCGCGACGGCGGCGACGTCGCCGGCCAGCCGGCCGGCGAACGCGGCGACCTGCCCGATGCCACCGGCCGCGAGCAGCGCGCTCACGGCCGCACCAGGTCGCGGCCGGCCCGCCCGGCGAGATAGGTGCCGCGCAGCCGCAGCGTGAAGTCCCGGAACTCGGCTCCGGCGGCGACCCCGGCCACCCAGGACGGCAGCTTCGCGACCAGCACGAGCACCGCCACGCCGGCGAAGGCACCGGCGACCGGGTCACGCGAGCCGAGGAACATCGCGACGTAGGCCGCCAGCGCGGTGGCCTGCGCGACCGGGAGGAACACCGCCGCCGCCTGCAACCGCCACCAGGTGGAGGTCAGCCGGGCCGCCCCGGGCCCCGGGAGCAGCGCGAATCCCATGGCGATCGGCGCCAGCGCGACGAGCAGCCACAAAGTGGCCCAGCGGGCGAGCGCGAGAACCGCGACGACCACGAGGATGCCGACGAGGAGGGTTGAGCCGACGGCGACCGCGAGGTTCCCGGTCGGGCCGCCGAGCGCCATCCGCTGCCACAGACCGTCCTGCTCCCCGGCCGGCAGCAGCGCGTCGACGAGCCGGTTGGCCAGCCCCACCTCGAGGGCCGTGGCCGGCAGCGCGGCCAGCGCGGTCGCCAGCGGCGCCAGCTGCCGCCCGGTCGGCGTGAGCGCCTCGCGCGCGGAGGCGCCGCCGCGGTGCCCGCTGATCAGGGCGAGTCCGGCCACGGCGAGCGGCACGACCAGGCACGCGGCCAGGCAAGCCAGGCTGGTCCGCCACAGCCCGACCAGCCGCGGGTCCGCGGTGAGGTTCCCGGTGTGCAGCAGGTAGCCGGCGAGCGGCCCGGCGAGGGCCCGGGTGAGGCCCAGCCGGAGCGCGGTCAGCGCCGCACCGGCGGCGCCCCAAGGGTCGAACACGGCGCGGCTCCTTCCGACGGGGGGACGTGCAGCATGCCCCGCGGTTGGCCGGTTTCCGGGCGGTTCGGGGGGCGCCCCCGCCGACCTGTGCGGAACCTGTGCGGACCTGTGCGGATCGCACGGCACGCGCACGGCGCGGGCACGGTTCGGCCGGGCACGGTGGCCCGATGACCTCGAGCTTCCCGACCGGCCCGGCGGCGGCAGCGCTGCGCCGCTACGCCGCCGAACGCCGCCTGTCCATCACCGAGGTCGCCGCCAGCCTCGGCCTCCCGCGCGGCGTGGTCCGGCACTGCCTCGAGGGGGTGTTGCTCCGCGCAGCCACCGCCGACCGGGTCGCGTGCGCGCTGGGGCGGCACCCCAGCGAGCTGTGGCCGTCCTGGTTCGCCGGGCTAGAGGCCGCCGACCCCGGCCCCGGTCGCCGCGTCCAGCGCGGCAATCGCCGCCAGGGCGAGCAGCACGGCCGCGGTCACCCGGCGGACCAGGCCCAGCGGCAGCCGGGTGAGCAGCCGGCCGCCGGCCACCGCGATCCCGGCCACCAGCCACAGCGCGGCGAGCGCCCCGACGGCGACCGAGAGCGGGTCCCGGTAGCGCGCCGCGAGGTTCGCCGTGAGCACCTGCGTCAGGTCGCCCCATTCGGCCAGGAAGATCACCCCGAACGCGGTGAGTGCGCTGTGCCGCCAGCGCGGGGCGCGCGCGACCTCCTGCCCGGCGACCGCCGCCTCCTCCGCCGGGGTGGTCCGGAAGGCGTAGACCGCCCCGCCCAGGAACATCGCCGCCGCGACCGCGTCGACCACGCGGCGCGGTGCGAGGGCCAACAGCCCACCCAGCGCCACGGCGATCGCCACGTGCACGGCGAACGCGGCGGCCGCGCCGACCCAGACCGCGCCGGGCCGCCCGCGGGCGGCGAGCACCAGACTGGCGAACATCGTCTTGTCCGGCAGCTCGCCGAGGAACAGCACCGGGAACACCGCGGCCGCCACGCCTAGGTTCACGTCTGCTCCTCCGCCCGACCCGAGGCGCCGAGTCTAAATTGGCCCGGCGGGCCCACCCAGGCTGCCAGACTGGCCGGATGGGACGCGGTCTGGCCATCGCGGCGGCAGCACTGCTCGGCGTCGTGGGGTGTGGGGCGGCGTCGCGGCCGACGACCACCCCGGCGCCGGTCACCGCGTCGCCTTCCCCGTCGCCTTCCGCGCGGCCTTCGGGGCCCACCCCTTCGGCCACGGCGGCCCGCACCGTAGCGCCCGCCGTCCCGCTCGCCGATGGCTCCCTCGCCGGGCGGGTGATCGTCCTCGACCCGGGACACAACGGTGACAACTACGCGCACCCGGACCAGATCAACCGGCAGGTCTACATCGTCAACGGCTACAAGGCGTGCGACACGACCGGGACGGCGACCGACGCCGGCTACGCCGAGTCCGCGTTCAACCTCGACGTCGCCGAGCGGGCCGCGGCGATCCTGCGCGCCCAAGGAGCCCGGGTGATCCTCACCCGCGACTCCAACGACGGGGTCGGGCCGTGCATAAACGAGCGGGCCGCGATCGCCAACCAGGCGCACGCCGACGCCGCGATCAGCATCCACGCCGACGGCGGCCCGGCCGACGGCCTCGGCTTCCAGGTCATCCTGCCCGGCGACGTGGGGCCCAACGCCGCGATCATCTCCCCGTCGCGACGGCTCGGTGCGGACGTGCACGACGCGTTCCGGGCGGCGGCCGGCGAGCCGTTCGCGAGCTACCTCGGGGGCGGCACCGGGTACACCACGGAGACCGACCTCGGTGGGCTCAACCTGTCCACCGTGCCGAAGGTATTCATCGAATGCGCGAACATGCGCAATTCGGCGGACGCGGCCCGGCTCACCGACCCCGCGTGGCGGGAGTCCGCCGCCCGCGGAATCGCCGCCGGCCTCACCGCCTTCCTGACCGGGCGCTGAACCCGGGGACACCCTGCGTTTGCAACCGGCTACCGCCGGGCACGGTGCCGTGGTGTCCGCGGTCAAGCATGCGAGACCGAAGCGAGCACCCCGGGGGGCACGGCCGTCGCAGTTGGACACCACGTCCAGCACGGCCTCGCGGGGCTGGCGCAGCTACCTGCGGGCGCTCGGCCCCGGGCTGGTCACCGGGGCCTCCGACGACGACCCGTCGGGCATCGCGACCTATTCCCAGGCGGGTGCCCAGTTCGGGCTCGGCCTGCTCTGGGTGTCGCTGGTGACGCTTCCGCTGATGGCCGGTGTCCAGGAGATCTGCGATCGCACGGCGCTCGCGACCGGGCGCGGGCTCGGCGAGCTGGCGGCGAGCCGGTTCACCGGCCGCGCGCGGCCGCTGCTCGTCCTGCTGATCGGGGCGCTGATCGTCGCGAACACCCTGAACATCGCGGCCGACCTGGTGGCGGTCGGCAGCGGGATGAACCTGTTGCACGCCGGGCCGACCTGGCTGTGGGCGCTGATCGCCGGGGGCATCCTCACCGGGCTGCTGCTGCTCGGCAGCTTCGCGGTGATCGCCCGGGTGTTCAAGCTGCTCTGCCTCGCGCTGTTCGCCTACTTCGTGGTGCTGTTCACGGTGCATGTGAAGTGGGGCCAGGTCGCCGAGCACACCCTGATCCCGCAGCTCACCTTCAGCAAGGCATACCTGGCCCTGCTGGTCGCGGTGCTCGGCACCACGATCAGCCCCTACCTGTTCTTCTGGCAGTCGGCGCACCGGCTGGAGGAACTGCGCGCCGAACCGGAGGGCGGCGACCGGGCGGTGCCGCTGAAGGGCCGCAGCCCGGCCGCCGCCCGGCACAAGCAGCGCACCAGCCGCGGCGACGTGTTCACCGGCATGACGTTCTCCAACGCCGTGATGTTCGCGATCATCGTCTCTACCGCGATCACCCTGCACGGCAAGACGATCAACACCGCCGCCGACGCGGCGGCCGCGCTGCGGCCGGTGGCCGGGCACTGGTCGGCGGGCCTGTTCGCCCTCGGTTTCATCGGCACCGGGATGCTCGCCATCCCGGTCCTCGCCGGCTCCGGCGCCGCCGGGATGGCCGGGCTGCTCGGCAAGCGGTGGGGCTTCTCCCGGTCGGTCCGCAAGGCGCCGGTCTTCTACTCCCTGCTCGCCGCCGGCACGCTGGGCGGAACCGTGCTGAGCCTGACCGCCTCCGACCCGATCCATCTGCTGGTGATCGTCGCGGTCATCAACGGGATCGCCGCCGCCCCGTTCCTCGTGCTGGTCATGCTGATCGCCCGGGATCGCTCGATCATGGGCAAGGCGACGAACGGGCGCCTTGCGAATGTGGTGGGCTGGCTGGCCTTCGGCCTGATGGCCGCCGCGGCGGTGGCCCTGCTGGCCCAGTACGCCGGACTCTAGCTCGGGGCGCGCCCGCGCTCAGGCGCGACGCAGGTGCAGCCGCACGACGCTGCCGTTCGGTCCGGACCGCACCTGGACCAGGTCGCAGAGCTGGTTGGCGAGCCAGAGCCCCCGGCCGCCCTCCTGCCCGCGCGGCGGCCGGCGCCGGCCGATCAGCGGATCGGCGATGAGGCCGCGGTCGCGGACCTCGCAGAGCATCGTGTAGGGCTCGGTCCAGATGCGCAATGTGCCGTTCCCGCCGGCATGGCGAAGGCTGTTGGTGGCGAGCTCGTTGACCGCGAGCACGAGATCCGCCACCCGGTGGGCGGGAACCCCGGCGGCTGTGGCGCGGTCGGCGACGAACCGGCGGACCGCGACGAGTGATCCGGGAAGCACCGGCATCTCCTCCGCGGCGACCGGCTCCGGCAGCGGCAGGTCGAACGGCGCGGCCACCTCGCCGAGGTCGCGGAGCGCGACGCTTCCCCGCCGCCGGCCGCCCTCGGCGATCAGCGCGTGGCTTCGGTGCGACTCCTCGATGACGTCGCCGCCGAGGGCGCGCGTGTCGTACGGGCAGAGCAACCGGAAGTTCGGGGTGTCGGCGAACGCCAGGTTCAGCAGCGCCTCGTGGCGCTGGCACTCGACCAGCTCGGCCGGGGTGCGGCCGGCCCAGATCGGCTCGCCGATCCCGCGCAGACCGCGGCCGGGCCGGGCGTGGTCGCTGACGAACCGCTCCCAGGCCGGGATGATCCGCGCCGGGTTGGCCCCGACCTCCGCCATGTCGGCGAACTGCACGCGGTCACGGTCCGGGCCCAACTCGGCCCGCAGGCGTTCGATCTTCTCGGCGCCGACGACAACGAGCGTCGGCTCCTGGGCCGCGATCCCGTCCCGCAGGAACGACACCGTCCCGTCGACGAACTCCCGTTCGCCCCGGTAGAGCAGCGCCTCGTGGCTGAACTCGCCAGCCTCGGTGCGGGCAGCTGTCACGCTGGTCATCGGCTCACCGCTGGGACGCGGTCCTCCTCGGTGCGGCTCCGCGCTGCCCGGCCGACAGCCGACCGGGCGGATCTCCAGGGTCGCACGCCGCGACCCTCCCGAGCGCGAGGTGACACCCCTGGTGATCCGATTGTGCGTCTACCCACCGGAAAGGCAGCCCAACCGTGGTGTTCGTGGTGAGCTCAGAGGCCCTCGACGAGGACGAATCGGGCGATGGCGGCGGACTGCCGGGCCCGGCGCGCAGCGGCGTACTCCGGAGATTCCCACCAGCGCCGGGCGGCGTCGGAGTCGGCGAATTCGGCGACGACCACCCGGCTCGGGTACCAGTCGCCTTCCAGGGTCGCCACCGCGCCCCCGCGGACCAGAAATCGGCCGCCGTGGAGCTCGAGGGCCGGCCCGGACAGCGCCTTGTACTCCTCGTAGGCCGCCGGGTCCGTGACGTCGATATCGCAGATCACGTATGCCTTCGCCATGCCGCGCCGCCCCTCACATTTGACAGTGGGGGGATCCGGACCCGCACACTTCCCGGATGACCGACTCCCCAGAAGATCCGCCCGACAGCGACCGTTCGGGTTCGCTACGCGACACCGAGGAGGCCGCCGGGGACGAAGGCGAGTTGGGCGACCTGTTCACGCTCGACCGGACCGAAGCGCGCGAGGCGGGCGTCGACCTCGACGACAGCGAAGACGAGCCGGTCATCGACTGAACTGCCCGACCGGGCCGACCGGCTGCTCCACCCCGAGGGTGCGGGCCGTTGCCGAAACCTGCACCGCGTCCCGGTCCGGGAAGGTGCCGAGCAGGTGGTCGGCGAGGTGGACGGTGATCCCGAACCAGTAGCGCTCGTTGCGGAAGTGATGCAGCCGGTGCGCCCGCCAGATGTAGCGGTAGTAGCGGGAGCGCGGCAGGTAGCTCGAGTGGATGAGGAAGTGCGTCCACTCGTAGCCGCCGAGCATCGTGAACGTCGCCGCGATCGCGGTGCAGGCGAGCTGCCAGGTCGGCATCGCCAACAGGAACCCGACGGCCGCGACGGCCAACGAACCGGCGAGCACCGGGAACGGGATCAGCACCAGCTCGATCACCTTCGGGTCGCGGTGATGCGCCCGGTGCTTGCGGGCGGCCAGCGGGTCAAAGCGGCGCCCGGCAACGAGCCGTGGCCGGAAATGCAGCACGAACACGTGGATGACCCACTCGGTGAACGACTCCAGCCCGACGACGACTCCGGCGACGAGCAGATCGCCGGGCTGCCAGTGCCCCAGGGCGAGCCGGGCTCCGAGCGCGAGCAGCGCCAGCGGCGCGATCAGCTGAATGTTGCGGTAGCGGAGGAAGATCCGGGCGGCGGGGCCCAGGGTCAGCCCGGGCGCGGTGTACCCGCCGGGTTGGCGGGGGACCGGCGTCGGCGGCATGGCCCCCTCCTCACCCCGGGTTGGTGTCGCGGTCCAGGGTACGTCCGGGGCCGCCTACACGAGTCGGCGCCGGGTCACCCGCCAACCGATCCGGGCGAGCAGGGCGAGGGCGGCGAGGCCGAGCAGGACGAGCAGCAGCGGGCCGAGCGCCGCGACGAGGTCCTCCAGGCCCACGACGAAGCTGTGCAGGGCACGGTCGAGGGCCTTGTGCAGCCCGGACGGGGGGCCGGCCGGGGCCGTGCCGGCGACCGAAACCGAGACCGTGAGGGTCCCGAAGTCGCTCTGGTCGCCGAGCAGCTTCTGCTGCCCCTGGAGCTGCTCGAGCTGCTGCTGCACGGCGTCGATCTGCTGCTGGACGGCGAGGATGTCGCCGATCGTGGTGGCCTTGGCGAGGATCTCCAGGTAGGTGCTCCGGCTGGCTTGCAGCGCGGAGATCCGGGCCCCCAGGTCCACGTACTGGGCGGTGACGTCCTGCCCGGACTCCCCGGCCGAGGTGACCTTCCCGAGCCCGCGGATCGCGGCTACCGCCGACTCGAACTGCCCGGCCGGGACCCGCAAGGTGACCTGCCCGGACGGGTCGGTGCCACCCTCCTGGCTGTCGCTGGAGGCGACGTAGCCCCCGTCGCCGGCGGCGACCGACTCGATCCGGGTCAGGGTCGGCCCGACCTGGGTCCGACCGACCGTGAGATCCACGCTTCCGGTCTTCACGACCCGCGGCCCCGCCACCGGCACGGAGGAGACCGAGCCGGGGCCCGCGCCGGAGTTGCCACCGCCGCCGGCGGTGCCCGCTCCCGGCAGCGGCGCCGCGGGGGCGGCGCCCGCTTCAACGCCGGCGCTTCCGCCGACCAAAGACAGGGGCGACGCACCCTTGATGTCCGACCGGGCGGCGCCGGGTGACAGGCCGGTCGCGCCGCCGGTTCCGGCTGTCGTGGCCCCCAGCTCGGTTCCGCCGGCCGGACGCGGCGAGCCGTGCCACGACCCGAGCGCGGTGAGTCCGACGGCGAGCACGACGCTCGCCGCCGCGGCGGCGAGCAGGGCCGGGCGTCGGGATCGGGTGGCCCGCGCCGGCGTGGCGTGCCCCGCCGCCGCCTCGATGATCCGTTCGGCACCGTCCGCGGGGACCGGATAGCCCTCGGCGGCCGCCGTCAGGGCCTCGCGCACCACATCTTCGCTGATCATCGAGCCTCCTCTTCGGGCTGCACCCAGGCGGCGAGCGCCGGGTCCAGGGCGAGCCGGCGACGAGCCTCGGCCAGCCGCGATTTCACGGTGCCGGGGCGGCGTTGGATCGCCGTGGCGATCTCCCGCTCGGCCAGACCGCTGTAGTAGCGGAGCACCAACGGCACGCGCAGGTGCTCCGGGAGGTCGGCGAGCGCGCCGAGTACGGCCGCGGCCAGGCCCGCGTGCTCGGCCGCCTGCCCCGGGTCGGGATCCGGCGCCGGCAGGTGAGTCACCTCCGCGCCGTCCCCGGTCCGCGGCCGGCGGGCGTCGGCCCGCAGCCGGGACAGGCAGGAGTTCACGACCACCCGGTAGAGCCACGCGTTCCGCGCCGGTGGCGGCGGGATCGCCGCCCGGAAGCGCCACACGCGAAGGAACGCCTCCTGGACGGCCTCTTCGGCGTCGGCCGGGTTCCGCAGGATGAGGCAGGCGGTCCGAAAGGCCATCGGGTAGCCGTCGCCGACCCAGCTCGCCAACTCGTCCACGCGCCCTCCCCGGTCCGCAGTCCCCGATATGACGCCGGCCGGCGCGATTCGGTTCACCGGACGAGGCATAACTACGCCCGGCCGTGGGAAGGAAACGCAGATGTCTTCCCGAACCGAACGGGTCGAGCGTCGGGCGCAGGCCCGCCGTCAGGAGTGCCAGCTGCGTCAGGCGGCCAGCCCGGCCCGTCCCCACCCGCACTGCCTGATCCCCGACTGCGGGCGGCCGGCGCCCACGGTGCGCCTCGGGCCGGTGGCGATCGCGCTCTGCGCCGTGCACAAGGCGTGGTTCGACCGCCGCTACGCCCAGGCCGGCCCGGCCAGCCGGGTGGCCTGAGCGGGACTCAGCCCGACCGGGCGTCCCCCGCGTCGGCGGTCTTGACGATCCGGGCCACGAGGTCCGGCCAGATCTCACGGGGCAGGTTGTGGCCCATGCCGGGGATCACAATGAGCTCCGCCCCGGGGATGGCCGCCGCGGTGGCCCGGCCACCGTCCGGTTGGACAAGCGGGTCGGCGTCACCGTGCACCACCAGGGTCGGGACCGCGATCGCCCGCAGCGCTTCGGTCCGGTCCCCGGACGCCTGGATCGCGGCGAGCTGCCGGACCACCCCGGCCGGGTCGAAGCTGCGGTCGAAGGCCCGGGCGGCTACGTCGCGAAGCCATGGCTCCTCCAACGGGAAGCCGGGCGAGCCGATGACCCGGTAGGTGAGCACGGCCCGCTCGACCGCTTCGGCTCGGGTGGTCGGCGGCGGGGCCAGCAGGGCCGCCATCGCCTCCGGGGTCGGCGCTCCGATCGCGGGGCTCGGGGTCGACATGATGGAGGTGAGCGACCGGACCTTGTCCGGGTGCCCGGCGGCGAGCGCCTGGGCGATCATCCCGCCCATCGAGGCCCCCACGACATGCGCCGCCGGGATGCCCAGTGCCTCGAGCAACCCGGCGGCGTCGTCCGCCATGTCCTCGACCGTGTAGGTCGCGACCGATCGGGGATCGGCGAGCAGCGTCTCGAGGTCGGGCGCGCCGGCCGCGTGCAGGTGGGTGGACAGACCGCAGTCACGATTGTCGAACCGGACGACGCGAAAGCCGCGAGCGGCCAGGTCGGCGCAGAAGTCGTCGTGCCAGGCGAGCATCTGCGTGCCCAGCCCCATGACGAGCAGCAACGGTCGGTCCTCGGCAGCACCGAACGTTTCGTAGGCGATCTCGACGCCGTTTGCTGAGACGGTTCGCGGTTTCACGCCGACGGTCATATCACGCCTTGCGCTATCCTGGTGTCACGGCCCAGCCAGTGGCCGTCCGGTCGCGGTTCCAGCACCGGTTCCCGATTGCTCCGCCACAGGGCGGACCTCAGACATCGGCGTCTTCCATGGAGTGCCCTTCGGGAGCACCCGGCAGACGCCAGGAAAGGACGGCGTCATGGATATCGACGACTACGGCCCCTGGGACGACTGACCGGGCTGCGCGGGCACCTGGAAGACCTCGTGGTCAGCCTCGGCGGCCGTGCGCAGAGCATCCAAGATCAGCAGCTCGAACACGAGACCGATCAGCCCGCTCGTCTGGTAGCTCGCGAACACGAAGATCTGCGTGAGCAGGACGGTGACTAGCACCGAGCGGAACAGCACCCGCAGCGCGCCGGCCCGGTTGCCGCGGAGCAGCCGCACCGCGCCGAACGTCGTGTACGCGGCGCTGAGTCCGGTGCAGAGCCCGGCCCCCCAGTCGGTGACGGTGGAGCCGGCGCTCCGGCCGGCGTGCGGCTGGAAGAGAACCAGCGCGAGCTCGGTCAGGATCCCGGCGATCTGAACGAGGAACACGACGACGAGCCCGTGGGTGAACCGCGGGTGCACGGTGGCGGCGCGGATCCGATGGCCCAAGGCGTCCCGCAGCCGGGTGATCCGCCCTTCCGGTCCGGCTGTCCGCGGCGATTCCGCGAGCAACGCGCTCCGCACCGCCGCGGTCAGCTGCGGATGCCCCGCGACCCCGTCGAGGACATCGAGCGCCCGGCGGCGGGAGTCGGCGTCGAGCTGCCCGAGCGCGAGGTCGGAGACCGCGGTCGCCCCGATGTCCAGGCGCTGGGCGTCGGTGAGGTCGCGGCGCAGGACGATCTCGCGCGAGGAACAACTCGAAGCGGCCTAGCGCGTCGGTGTTCCTCCGCTGGGCCCCGGTCATCGCGGCCGGCTACCCGCGGGTGGATTCCGCGGCCCGCGCGAGCGCGGCGAGCGTGCTCCGCATCCCCCGCTCGGTGTGCTCCGGGTAGGAGCGGACACCCATAACCGGACCGGCAAGGCGGCGCAGGAAGGACGGCCGCCGGTCCACCCACGACTCGGTGACCCGGCAACCCGCACCGTCGTCAGCGAATTCGTAACTCCACAAGGCGACCGGCATCGGACCGGAGGCCACCCGGAACGCGAACTGCCGGCCCGGCTCGGCTTCGGTGACGGTGCAGGTGGTCGACCAGCGCCGGAACCCTTTGCGGTTGGTGCCCTTGAAGCGTGCCCCCACGACCGGCCCGGGAGCGCCGGCCAGCCAGCGACAGGAAACCGTCTCCGGACTCCACTCCCCCATCCTCGTCACGTCGCTGACCAAGCGGTAGACGGTCTGCGGGTCACAGGCGATCGACTGGCTCACGCTGACATCGGGCATGTCCCGATCATGCCGTGCCCACCCCGGTGTTGCCCAGCGGAGGTGACTGGGTAGACCCGTCGGCGCAGATGGACGGTCGGTGCGTCGAGATCGTCGTTGTCGACGACGACGGTCGCGCGCCGTTCCGGTCGGATCGCATCGAGATACAGCCGGGCGGCGGCGTGATAACGCAGGTCGAATGCCCGTTCGGCCGCGGGGAGGCCGCCGAGCAGGTCGGCGTCGCGCTGCGTTCCGTCTGAGAGTGCGGGGCACCTCTATCTACCGGTAGGCCAGTATCGCGCTGGCGATGGACTCCACGTCCGCGGGATCGAGGGCGTTCCCTGACGGCAGAACGATCCCATTCGGGGCGAATCCTTGGCAGGCGGCAAAGTCACCGTGGCACATGGGCGGCCGGATGGGATCTACGGATGGGTGAAACTTACCGGCGAGGTGTTGGCCCAGACCGTCGCGGATCGCTTCGGGATTTCGAGGATCTGCTACCGACCTTTCACCGTCTACGGACCGGGCCAGGACGCCGACTACCCGATGGTGCGGGATTTTCTTCACGTCGACGACGCGGTGACCGGAATCCTGGCCACCCATGACCAGGCGACGCTCGGCGGCGCCATGAACTTGTGCACCGGGATCGGGACGGATTTTTATGCCGTCGCCACGCTCGCGGCCAAGATTATGGAGTACAGCCCACGGATTGTTGGCGACGCGAGTAAGCCATCGGGCGAGGAGTGCCGCGTGGGTTCTCCGGAGCTCCTGCGCAAGTGGGCAAGACCAAGGACGATGATCGAGGACGGCCTCGAGGCCGTGCTCCGGGGCTGAAGGGCCGGGTTCTCGTCCCGAACCGCCCAGGCCGCCGGCTCAGCTGGTGGTCGCCCGCTCGTCCTGGCTGGGGACGGTCACTGCCTGCGGAGCGGGCGAGCCGCCGATCACGGTCACCGCGATCCCGCTGTCGCCTCCCTTCGCTTCGTACATCGCGAAGTCCGCGGTCTGGATCAGATCCGAGTCCGGTGACGCGTCGGCGCCGAGGATTCCGACGCCCACGCTGATCGACGGGGTGTACGACGACGGGCCGAGCTGAACCGGCGCCGAGATCGTGCTCCGCAGCCGGCGCGCCAGCGTGAGGACCGTCTGCGGGTCCGTGCCGGCTTCGCAGAGGATCGCGAACTCGTCGCCGCCGAGCCGGGCAACCAGGTCGGTGTCGCGCACCGTCTCGCTCAGCCGCTTGGCGATCGTGGTGAGCAGCTCGTCGCCCCGGTTGTGCCCGAACCGGTCGTTGACCTGCTTGAACGAGTCGAGGTCGCAGTAGAGCAGCGCCAGCGACGTATGCGTACGGCGGTGCCGGGCAAGCGCGTCCTCGTAGCGGATCGTGAACAACCGGCGCTGGGCCAGGCCGGTGAGCGGGTCGTAGAGCGCCTCGTCGGCGAGCTTGCTCAGGGCCTCCTGGCGCTTGAAGTTGAGCAGGAAGAGCCCGGCGACCGCGACCACGAGGAACGCGAGCAGGGCAAACACCGTTCGGGTGAGGTCGGCCGTAAGCGCGCCGGAGAAGGCGCCGACCCGCTGCTCGGTGAGCACCGCCCACCCGCCGAACCCGGCCGGTGCGTAGGAAACGATGTAGTCCGTGGATCCGCGCTTGAACGTGGCGAAGCCGGAGTGCCCGGCCAGCGCGGCGCGCACGCCCGGGCTCGCCGGCGCCGGGTGCCCGACCAGGCTCGGGTCGAGCGCGGCCGCTACCGTGCCCGACGAGTCGATGATGAGCGGGCTCGCCGTCGCGCCGAGGGTGAGCCGTTGGGTGTAGCCCTCTAGCGGCCAGGTGCGGGCGTCGGCGAAGGTGACCAGCAGGGCCCGGTAGCTTCCCGCCGAGCCGATCGGCACCGCAAAGGCCACCACCGCCCGACCGTGCACGAGCATCACCGAGGACAGCCCGGGTTGGCCGTGGAGCAGGCCGCTCTCCAGCGGGAGCAGCCCCGGATCGGTGGGCGACGGGGCGACCGAAGCGTTCGGGTAGACGGTGAGCGGTGTCCCGTTGAGGCTGACCAGGGCCGCGCCGAGGTTGGTCAACGGCGAACCGGCGACGATCGCCGCCAGGCGGGCCCGGTCCGCGGCGTTGCCGGGTGAGAGCCGCCAGGAGCCGGCGGTCGCGTTGGCGGTCTGAAGCTCGGTGAACTCGAGGTACTGCTGGGTGAGCCCGGCCAGCACCAGCTGCTCACCGGTGCGGTCCGCCTGGTGCACAGAGGCGACCCGGTGGTCCGCGGCCAGCTGGGCGGCGATGGCGGCGGCGCCGAACCCGGCGACAAGCACGCCGGCCGCCACCAGCGGGGCGAAGCGCCCCAGTCCTATACGCATTGCGGTCCCCCAGGATGCGGCGCCCCGCGACGGTCGGAGGGCAGCATGCATCGTTATCCCAGGCACTATCGGCCGCGCCAAGCCCGAAGCGCACCGCTTTGAGCAGAAATGATCAGTCCGGGCCATGCCCCGTGACGCGAGGACCCCACCGGCCAAGCGGCCGGAGGGCGCAACGTGATTAGCCCGAACGGACCAGCGGCCGGCTCAGCGCGCGGCCCGCAGCCGGTGATAGCTGCGCGGCGCCACGGATCGGAGCAGCGGCGCCAGCATCGGGAGAGCCGCCGCGTTGATCTCCACCCGGGGAGCGCCGAGCCGGCGCAGGACCAGGGACGACACCTGCTCCTCGCTGCGCCGGACCGCCCGCGGCGGCATCGGCATGCCACCCTCGCGGACCGCCTCGAGACCCATCTCGGTCGGGACCCAACCGGGGTAGATCACATGCGCAGTCACGCCGTCCGAGCGGGTGTCGTAAAAGATGGATTCGGTGGCGGCGGAGAGCGCGGCCTTGCTCGCCGCGTAATCCCCGGCGCCCGGGCCCGGGGCGCGGCCGTCGTCGGAGCTCATGTTGGCGATCACCCCGTGCCGGCGCCGGCGCATGCCGGGCAGGACGGTCAGCATGCCCGCGTACGGGGCCACGAAGTTGATCTCGAGGACCTCGCGCAGACCGTCGAGGGTCGGCTCCTGGGTGCGGTCGATACCCCCGATGCCCGCGATGTTGAGCAGGATGTCGATCCGGCCCCGGTCGCGCTCGACGTCGCCGAGCAGCGCCACGAATGCAGCGACATCGGTGAGGTCGCAGACCTGGTAACGGCAGCGCGGATTGGCCGCCCGCATCTCCTCGGCGAGCGCGGCGAGCCGGTCCTCCCGGCGAGCTACCGCGACGACGTCGGCGCCGGCCCTGGCCAGGTCCAACGCGAGTCGCCGGCCGAGCCCGGACGACCCGCCGGTGACGACCGCGATCTGTCCGCCGTACTCCATCCCGCGCACTCTGCCGAATCGCGGCACGCGGCGCCAGCCCCGGCCCGAGGTGAGCCCTCCGGCTCGGGCAGTATTCAGGGCATGGCCCCGTTCCCTTCCGAGACGCGGCCGACGATCGGCGTGGCGGAGCGGATCGCGGTCCCGGCCGGCGGCGACCCGCTCCCGAGCGATCGCTTCCTCGACCGCGAGCAGAGCTGGCTGGACTTCAACGCCCGGGTGCTGGCGCTGGCCGCCGACCCGGAGGTGCCACTGCTCGAGCGGGCCCGCTTCGTTTCGATCTTCGCGACGAACCTCGACGAGTTCTTCATGGTGCGGGTGGCCGGGCTCAAGCGGCGGATCGCGACCGGGATCGCGGTCACCACCCCCACCGGCCTGTCCCCCCGCGAGCAGCTCGAGCTGATCGCGGCGCGGACGCACGACCTGGTCGCCGAACATGCCATGGTCTTCGCCGAACGGCTCGCCCCGCAGCTCGGCGAGGCCGGCGTCCGGCTGGTGCACTGGGCCGAGCTGGCCGACGCCGACCGGGAGCGGCTGCACATCCTGTTCCGGGACCGGGTGTACCCGGTGCTCACGCCCCTCGCCGTGGATCCGGCGCATCCGTTCCCCTACATCTCCGGGCTCTCGCTCAACCTCGCGGTCGTCGTCCGCGACCCGGCGGAGGACGAGGACCGCTTCGCCCGGGTCAAGGTGCCCCCGCTCCTTCCACGGTTCCTTCCGGTCGATCCGGGACGCTTCCTCCCGCTCGAGGACCTGATCGCCGAGCACCTGCCCCAGCTGTTCCCCGGTCTGGACGTCGTGGAGACGCACACCTTCCGGGTCACCCGCAACGAGGACCTCGAGGTCGAAGAGGACGACGCCGAGGACCTGCTCCAGGCACTGGAGCGGGAGCTGTCCCGGCGCCGGTTCGGCCCACCGGTCCGGCTCGAGGTCGACGAGTCGATGAGCGAGCGGGTGCTCGACCTGCTGGTCCGCGAGCTCGGCGTCACCGCGACCGAGGTCTACCGGCTCCCCGGCCCGCTCGACCTGTCCGGGCTGAGCGCGCTCGCGGACGTCGACCGGCCGGACTGCAAATACCCGGCGTTCGTGCCGGCCACCCATCCGCGGCTGCGCGGGCTGGACACGGCGACCCCGTCGGATCTGTTCTCGGTGCTCGACGGTGGCGACGTGCTCGTCCACCATCCCTACGACTCGTTCTCCACCAGCGTGCAGGCCTTCGTCGAACAAGCCGCCGCCGACCCGTCGGTGCTGGCCATCAAGCTGACCCTCTACCGGACCAGCGGCGACTCGCCGATCGTCGACGCGCTCATCGACGCCGCCGAATGCGGCAAGCAGGTCCTCGTCTCGGTGGAGATCAAGGCCCGGTTCGACGAGCAGGCGAACATCCGCTGGGCCCGGGCGCTGGAGCAGGCCGGCTGCCACGTCGTCTACGGCGTGATCGGGCTGAAGACGCACGCCAAGCTCTGCCTCGTCGTCCGCCAGCTCGCCGACGGCAGCCTGCGTCGCTACGCGCACATCGGCACCGGCAACTACAACCCGAAGACCGCGCGGATCTACGAGGACCTCGGCCTGCTCACCGCCGACCCCGAGGTGGGGGCCGATCTCAGCGACCTGTTCAACCACCTGTCCGGATACACCCGGCGGCGGAGCTACCGGACCCTGCTGGTGGCGCCGGACGCGCTCCGGCCGGCGATCGTCGGGCTGATCGACGCGGAGATCGAGCACGCGCGGGCCGGGGACCCGGCCGGGGTCCGGATGAAGCTGAACAGCCTGGTCGACGAGGAAATCATCGACGCGCTCTACCGGGCGTCCCGAGCCGGGGTGCCGGTGGATCTCGTCATCCGCGGGATGTGCGCGCTGCGGCCGGGCGTGGCCGGCCTGTCCGACACCATCCGGGTTCGCAGCATCCTCGGCCGCTTCCTCGAACACTCCCGGATCCTGCATCTGGTCGCCGGCGGCAAGGACCTCTACTACATCGGCAGCGCCGACATGATGCACCGCAACCTCGACCGCCGGGTCGAGGCGCTGGTCTCGGTGCGCGACCGCGCAGCCCGCCGGATGCTCGCCAACCTGCTCGACCTGGCCCTGACCGAAGACGTCGCCGCCTGGGCGCTCGGCCCGGACGGCCGGTGGGTGCGGCACTGCGGCGCCGGCGCCGTGGACTACCAGCTGGACCTGATCCGCGAGAACCGGCTGGCCATCGAACGGGCGGCGGAAGGCGCCCGCACGTGAGAGAGGTAGAGGTCAAGTTCCGGGTGCACCCGAACTTCGAGCTTCCGGAGCTGACCGGGATAGCGGGGCTGTCCGGGACCGGCCCACCGGCTCATCACGAACTCGTCGCCCAGTACGTGGACACCGGCGACCTGCGACTCGCCCGGGACGGGATCACCCTGCGCCGACGGGTCGGAGACGGCCAGGACGGATGGCAGCTGAAGCTGCCGGTCCTCGATGCCGGCGAAGGGGTACGCGACGAGCTGCACGACCCCGATCCCGGTGAGAGCCCGCCCGGCGCCCTCACCGCGCTGGTGACCGCGTGGACCCGCTTCGCCCCCCTGCTCCCGGTTGCCACGCTCGTCACCGACCGGCATCTGCTCCCGCTCCTCGGCCC
Source organism: Mycobacteriales bacterium (assembly GCA_035533475.1). Taxonomy (NCBI): domain Bacteria; kingdom Bacillati; phylum Actinomycetota; class Actinomycetes; order Mycobacteriales; species Mycobacteriales bacterium. The sequence goes on from DATLTS010000018.1 coordinate 110,436, forward strand.
AGCGGGCGAGCTCGTCGCCGAGCTCGTCGACGACCGGGTCGAGGTGCGCGAGGGGGACCACGCGGTGGCCCGCTTCCGCGAGATCGAGGTGGAGGACAAAGGCGGCGGCCAGGCCGTGCTCACCCTCGTCGGAGGGGTCCTCAGCGGTGCCGGCGCGGTGGGCGGCGAGTTCGTGCCGAAGGCGGTGCGGGCGCTCGGGCCGCGGGCCAGCGCACCGCCCGACCCGCCGGTCCCCGGCCCGGTCGGTCCGGACGACCCGGTCACCGACGCGATCGCCGCCTTCCTGCGCCGGCACGTGCGGGCGTTGATGGGGGCCGACCTCGGAATCCGGCGCGGTCAACCGGATTCCGTCCACCAGCTGCGGGTCGCCACCCGCCGGCTGCGCAGCGGTCTGAAGACCTTCGCGCCGGTGCTCGACCCGGAGTGGGTCGCCGGACTGCGCGAGGAACTCGGCTGGCTGGCCCGGGAGTTTTCCCCCGCCCGGGACGCCGAAGTGCTCCTGGCCCGGCTGGCGGCGGAGGTGGAGCGGCTCGACCCGACCGACGTCCGCGGACCGGTAGGGAAGCTGATCGAAGCGGAGCTCGGCCCCGAACTCGCCCGGGTCACCCCGCTGGTGGACGAGGTTCTCGGGTCCGAGCGCTACATCGCCCTGCTGCAGCGGGGGGTCGACGGCGCGACTTTCCCGCGGATGCTCGGGACGGGGACCTGCGCCGAGATCGTCCCGGGGCTCGTCGCCGAGGGCTGGCGCCGGCTTACCCGCCGGGTGTCCGCGCTCGACCCGGCCGGCCCGGCCGAGGAGTACCACCGGGCCCGGATCGCCGCCAAGCACGCGCGGTACGCCGTCGAGGCGGCCGCCCCGGTCTTCGGGAAGCCGGCCCGCCGGCTGGCCACCGCGATCACGTCGATCCAGGACATCCTCGGCGAGCACCAGGACGCCGTCGTCGCCGCGGCCCTGCTGCGCCGGCTGGCCAGCGCGCCGGGCGGCCGGGCGGCAACGTTCACCCTGGGCCTGCTCTGCGCCCGCCAGCTCGACGCCGCGAAACGGGCCCGCTGCGAGTTCGCCGGCAAGTGGCCGAAGGTGAGCCAGCCGGCCCTGCGGCAGTGGCTCGACGGCTGAACGAATGGCCTCGACGGAAACGCGGCCGATCGAAGCCGCCGGCGGAGTGCTCTGGCGCTCCGCGCCCGGACCGGTCGGCGTCGAGGTCTGCCTCGTCCATCGGCCGAAATACGACGACTGGTCTCTGCCCAAGGGCAAGCTCGGCAGCGACGAGCACCCGCTGCTCGGCGCGCTTCGCGAGGTGGAGGAGGAGACCGGTTTCGCGGCCCACCCAGGTCGACCGCTCGGAGAGATCCGCTACCTCAAGGACGGGTTGCCGAAGCGGGTGCGGTACTGGGCCTGCGAGGTCGTCGGCGGGCGATTCGAATCCTCGCTCGAGGTGGACCAGCTGATGTGGCTACCGCCGCGGGAGGGACAACTCCACCTGCTGCCCGAGCGGGATCGCACCATCCTGGCCGGCTACGCCGAGGACACCCGGCCGACCTGGCCGATCATCCTGGTCCGCCACGGCAGTGCCGGCGAGAGAGGCGGGTGGACAGGGGACGACCGGGACCGCCCGCTGGACGGGACCGGGCGCAGCCAGGCGCATGCGCTGACGCCGTTGCTGTCGGCGTTCGGGGTGACCCGGGTGCTCTCCGCGGACGTGGCACGCTGCCTGGAGACGGTGGCCCCGTACGCCCGCGAGTTCCGGCACACGGTCACCAGCGAGCCCCTGGTGTCGGAGAGCGGTTACGCCATGGCACCTGGACCGGCGCTCGACCGGATGGTCGAGGTGTGCGCGACGGCGGAAGCCACCGTCGTCTGTAGCCAGGGCAAGGCCATACCCGGCCTGATCACCGGGCTCGCCGAGCGGCTCGGCGCCCCGGCCCCGGACGAGGCGACCCTTCGCAAGGGCGGGTTCTGGGTGCTGCACGTGGCGGCCGGTCCGGACCTGGTGGCGATGGAGCGCTTCCCACCGCCGCTTTAGTTTCCGGGAGTGCCCGGCTCAGCCGTGCAGCGCCCGGGTCTCCGGCTCGGCTCGCTCGCCGGCCACCAGATACTCCTCGGTGAACGCCATGATCCGCACCCGCCAGCCGAGCAGGAAGCCGGCGACGATGATGGCGACGCCGGTCCAGAACATCGGCCAGCCGAAGATCACCCCGCAGCCGCCGACCGTGAAGCCGATGATCACGAGCACGGCGACCGTCCATGCCTTCCATGGCGCCGGGGCCCCCGCCGTCTTGCTCATCCTGCCGCCTCCCGCCGGTCGACTGTCGCGCCCGACCCCGCCGAATGACGCGACATCGGAGCCTACCCGGCCACCGGCCCGCACGCCGCGCGCAGCTCGCGCAGTGGTGGCTCGTAGGCCTCCGCGAAGGTCGGGAAGGCGTGCACCACCTCGGTCAGCACCTCGAGCGGGATGCGGGCGTGGATCGCTAGCACCGCCTCGGCCAGCCACTCGTCGGCGCGCGGCCCGATCGCGGCGGCTCCGAGCAGGACCCGCTCCACCGGGTCGGCGGTGAGCACCAGCCGGCCGAGGCCCTGCCCGTCGCTTGCCGACCGCGCGGTCGTTCTGAGATCCATCGCGGCGGAGCGTGCCGGCCGGCCCTGGCCGCGCAGCTTCGCGGCGGTCTCCCCGACACTGGCCACCGGCGGGTCGGTGTACACCGCGCGCGGGATCGCCCGGTAGTCGGCGCGGTGCGGCCGGCCGAGCAGGTTGTCGACGATCACCCGGCCCTGGTAGTTCGCCCCGTGGGTGAACGGGGCGATTCCGGTGACGTCGCCGGCCGCCCAGACGTGCTCCTGGCCGACCACCCGGCAGTACCCGTCGGTGCGCAGTTCCCCCTTGTCCCCGGGCTCGACGCCGAGCCGGTCGAGGCCGAGGTCGCCGGTGTCGGGCGAACGACCGGCCGCGAGCAGGAGCCGTTCAGCGCTGATCGGCAGGCCGTCGGTCAGGTCCACCCCCAGCCGGACGTCGATCCCGTCCGCGGCGAGGACCTCGGCCATCAGCGCGGCGATGCTCTCCTCCTCCGGGCCGAGCAGCCGCTCCGCGGTCTCCAGCAGGGTCACCCCGGTCCCGAACCGGGCGTACACCTGCGCGAGTTCGCAGCCCACCGCACCGCCGCCGAGCACGATCAGCGTCGCCGGCCGGTGCGGGCTGGACAGCGCCTCGTCGCTCGTCCAGATCGGGACCTCGTCCATGCCGGGGACGTCCGGGCGAACCGGCTTCGAGCCGGTGGCGACGACCAGATCGCGGTAGCCGAGGCGCCGGCCGTCGACGTCGACGACCCCCGGGCGGGCCACCCGCCCGATCCCGCGGATCAGCGTGGCGCCGTCCCGCTGGAGGCGATCCGCGGCGCCGGAGTCGGAGCGGTGCTCGGCGATCGCATCCCGCCGGGCCACCGCCCGGGCGAATCCGGCGGTGTCGTCGCCGAGGTTGGGGGCGGTCGCGCTGCCGCCCAGCTCGACGAGTCGGCGGGCCTCGCTGCGGGCCTCCGCGCTGCGCAGCATCGCCTTGCTCGGCATGCAGGCCACATACGGGCACTCCCCGCCGACCCGGGCGGCCTCCACGACGACCACCTGCCGGCCGGCCCTCGCCAATTCGCCGGCGACGAGCTCGCCGGCCGAACCGGCACCGAGCACCACGACATCGAAACTGTCCATGGCGGCAGGCTTACCACGCTCCAGACTGAGCAGACTTCGGCCATGACCGCCACCGGCACCCGCAAGACGATGCGGGCCGGCCGCCGGACCACGGCGCGGGTGGCGCGGAACAGGTGGGGCGACGGCTTCGCCCGATTCGGGATCGCCACCCGGGCGGCGGTGTACCTGATCCTCGGCTACCTCGTCGTCGGGCTCGCGCTCGATTCCTCGGGCGACCGCCAGGGCAGTACGTCTAGGGGGGTCAGTCCCCAAGGCGCTTTGCGGACCGTGGCCGACGAGCCCGGCGGCCGGATCGGGCTCGCAATCTTGGTGGTGGGGCTGGTCGGTTACGCGGTCTTCAGCGTGATCGACGCGGTCCTCCACCACAACGACGACCCCTCACCGATGCAACGCTGGGTGCTGCGCCTGCGCTCGCTGGGGGCCGCCGGCCTTTACGGCGGTCTCGCCGGCTGGAGCGCGTCGGTGGTGGCGTCCCCGTCGTCGAAGGGCAGCTCGGCCCGGTCGCAGCAGGCCAGCAGCGGCTGGACGGCCCGGTTGCTGTCCTGGCCGCTCGGCCCGGAACTCGTCGGGTTGCTCGGCGTGGTCATCGCGGTCGCCGGGGGGATCCTCGTCCACAACGCGCTGACGGAGAGCTTCGACGAGCGCTTCCCGCGGCGCCGGATCGGGGCCCGGACGTGGCTGGTCATCCAGGTCCTCGGGACCGTCGGTTACATCGCCCGCGGGGTCGTGTTCCTCATCGTCGGTGCGGTGATCTTCTCGGCCGCGGTTACCGGCAACCCGGCAAGGGGGCAGGGCGTCGACGGCTCCCTCCGGCTGCTCGCCCGGCAATGGTTCGGACCGTACCTGCTGTTCCCGGTGGCCTTCGGGCTTCTCACCTACGGCATCTACCTCTGCTTCGAGGCCCGGTTCCGGAAGGTGTGAGCCCGCTCAGAGTTGGCTCCGCAACTCCCACAGCGGCGCGAAGTAGCGCAGTCCGGCCCGGGAACGCAGGTAGGGGGCGGCGAGGCCTGGGGCGGCCCGCCGCTCGGCGACGGTCGAAACCGACCCCAGCGGGTACATGCCCATCCATGACGACGACCGCGACCCGGCCGCGGGCGCGGGGCGGGTCGCCGACCCGGACCCGCTTGCTGGTCGCCGCCGGCGCATTCGTCGCGGTCGCGACCCTGACCGCGCTGCTCGGCTCCCCCGGCCTGGCCCCGCTGGTCGGCTGGGATGTGGCCGCCGCGGTGCTGCTGGTGTGGACCTGGAGCCGGGTCTGGCCGCTCGACGGTGTGGGCACCGCCGCGCGGGCGGTCCGCGAGGATCCGTCGCGGGGGTGGACGGACGCCGTTCTGCTCGCCGCGGCGGTGGCCAGCCTGATCGCCGTCGGCGCCGTGATCTTCCGGGCCGGTCACGGCGGGGGGACCCACGAGATCATCCGGGTTTCCCTGGGCGTCGGGTCCGTGGTGCTCGCCTGGGCTGTCGTGCACACCGTGTTCACGCTGTCCTACGCCCGGCTGTACTACACCGGTGCGCGGGGCGGGGTGAACTTCAACCAGGACGCGCCGCCCCGCTACGCCGACTTCGCCTACTTGTCGTTCACCATCGGAATGACGTTCCAGGTCTCGGACACCAACCTGGAGGCCACCGATATCCGGGCCACCGCCCTCCGGCACGCGCTGCTGTCCTACCTGTTCGGCGCGGTCATCGTCGCGATCACCATCAATCTGGTGGCCGGCCTGAGCAAGTAGCCCGGCCGGAGTTCCGGTAGGCCAGACTGCCGGTGTGGCACCGGGCTGGCTCCGTCAACGTCGCTGGCGGCGGTTGCTGTACGCGATCGGCCTGGCGGGACTGCTCGGCCTCGCGATCTGGGCCATCGCGGGAAGCACCAGCCAGCTCACCGAGGCCAAAGATGCGCTGACCCGGATCGAGCCGGGCTATCTCGGGCTCGCCGCCGCGGCCGAGGCCGCCTCTTTCGTCGCCTACGCGCAGGGCCAGCGGACGCTGCTTCGGGCGGCCCGGCGCGCGGTGCCGTTGTTGCCGATGACCGGCATCGTGACCGCCGCCCAGGCGCTCGCCAACTGCCTGCCCGCGGGGATCGCCGCGTCGACCATCTACACCTTCCGCCAACTGCTCCGCCGCCGGATCGGCGTGCTCGTGAGCGGGGAGGTGCAGATCGCCCAGACCCTGCTGTACATGGCCACGCTGGCGGTGCTCGCCCTGGCCGGCGCGGAGATCGCCGGCAGCGGCGGCACCGTGCAGCAGATCCCCGACCTCCAGTACATCGCGTTCGGCCTGCTCGGACTCACCGTGCTGGTCATCGCGGCAGGGGCCTGGCTGCACCGGCGCGGGGCGGACCTGCGGGCCTGGCGTTGGCTGGCGAGGCGGATCGCCTCCGATCCGGCGGCGGCCGATCGGATGATCGCCGGCGCCGGCGAGCTGTCGCCGACTCGTGGCGAATGGGTCTCCGCCGCGCTGTGGACCGGCGGCAGCTGGGTACTCGACTGCGGCTGCCTCGCCGCCGGCTTCCTGGCGGTGGGCTCGGCCCCGCCGATGCGCGGCCTGCTGCTCGCCTACTGCGCCGGGCAGCTGGCCAACGTGATCCCGATCTCGATCGGCGGCCTCGGCGTGGTGGAGGAGAGCCTCACCGCCGCCCTCGTCATCTTCGGGGGCGCGGAGGGCAACACCCTGGCCGCCGTCCTGCTCTACCGGCTGTTCAGCTACTGGGCGGTGTTCCCGGCCGGGCTGACCGCCCATCTGCTCATCCGGCGGCGACACGCATCCGCCGCCGCGGCCGAGGATCCGGTGGTGGTGCCGACATGAACCGACTCCGGCGGAGCCCTCTGAACTTCGGCATGGCCGCGGCCCTGGGCGTGCTGCTGCTCTCGGCCGGCTGCGCCGTGCCGCGGGGCGGCCCGGTGCACCGCGCCGTCGACATCTGCGTCCCGGTCGTGCCGCTGACCACCGACGCCGTGCACGACCGCGGCCACGTCATCTACATCCGCCAGATCGACCGGACCCAGCTGATCGCGGACTTCCCGGCGCTGAAGAACCATGCTCGCCGAACGCCCCGGGCCGCCGCGGCACCCACGATCTGTCTCGTCGTCTACCTGGGGCCATACGCCGCCGGCCAGGTCTCCGGCGCCAGCGGCTCCGGCCGTTACGCGTTGTTCGCCATCAGCACCCGGCGATCCCGGGTGTTCGCGGTGGAGGTCACCGACCACCTGCCGCGCGGGATCCGGGCGAAATAGGGTCGGCCGGTGAAAGGAATCATCCTCGCGGGAGGCAGCGGCAGCCGGCTGCATCCGGTCACCAAGGTCGTGTCGAAGCAGCTGCTGCCGGTCTTCGATAAGCCGATGGTCTACTACCCGCTGTCCGTGCTGATGCTCGCGGGGATCCGCGACATCCTGGTCATCTCGACCCCGGACGACCTGCCGCTGTTCCGGCGGCTGCTCGGCGATGGGGACCAGTTCGGCCTGCGCTTCGGCTTCGCCGCGCAGGACGAGCCCCGCGGGCTGGCCGACGCGTTCCGGGTCGGCCGGGGGTTCGTCGAAGACGACTCCGTCGCCCTCGTCCTGGGTGACAACATCTTCCACGGGCACGGTCTCGGCGCCCTGCTCGGAAAGGCGGTCGCCGACCTCGACGGCGCGACCCTGTTCGGCTACCGGGTCAAGGACCCGCAGCGCTACGGGGTCGCCGTGCTCGACCCGGGCGGACGGCTGCTCGAGATCCAAGAGAAGCCCGCCGTCCCGCCGTCCAACCTCGCCGTCACCGGCCTGTACCTCTACGACAATGCGGTCCTCGACATCGCGGCGGAGCTCCGGCCCTCACCGCGGGGGGAACTGGAGATCACCGACGTCAATCTCGAATACCTCCGGCAGGGCCGGGCCCGGCTGGTCGACCTGGGCCGGGGCACCGCCTGGCTCGACACCGGAACCCACGACAGCCTGCTCGAGGCCGGACAGTTCGTGCAGGTGCTCACCCACCGCACCGGGATCCGGATCGCGTGCGTGGAGGAGATCGCGTTCCGGATGGGCTTCATCGACGCCGCGCAGCTCGCCGTCCTGGCCGACCAGCTGGGCTCCTCGGGGTACGGCCTGTACGTCCGGGAACTCGCCGAGTCCGGCCCGTTCTGAGCCGCCGGCGCCAACCGGGTGTGGCGGCGGAGTGAGCGTGCCCGGACGTCCGGCCAGCTCAAGCGCTCAGTCCGAGCCGCCGATGATCCGGGTGGAATCTCCCTCAAAAGAGCCGGGTTGTCCGATGAGTCTGGGTCCGAAACGGCGCGTGTCGAGCTGGTGGAACGGCCGGTCGCTGCGCGCCAAGGTGCTCCTGGTCGTGGCGACGCCGCTGCTCGGTGTCGTGGTCGCGAGCGGCTCGGCGGTCTGGGTCAACGCCCAGGCGCTGCGGGCGGAAAAGTGGGTGCAGCACACCCTTCAGGTGCGAGAGACGATCGCGACGGCCGACGCCGCAGTAAGCGCTGCCGGGACCGGCGCGCAGAGCTACCTGCTGACCGGGGATGCCCAGGGGCTGCTCCAGGCGCGCCAGACGGCGCAAAGCCTGCCCGGAGAGGTCGCCGTTCTGGCCAGCTTGGTCCGCGACAATCCGGCCGAGGCGTCCCGGGCAAAGCTGCTCAGCGGCCTGGTCAACAGGCAACTCGCCCTGGTCGGCGAGGTGCTGGCGGCCCGAACCCCGGGCGTCCCCAGCCGGGCTGGCAGCGCCCTGCTCGGACGGCTGCGGGTCGGCACCTCCTCGATTCGGGCCGGGCTGGCGGCGATGGACCAGGTCGAGCACCAGCTGCTACTGGCCCGGACCCGTTCCGACGCGGTCCTGCGGCACCGGCAACTGATCGCCGCCGCGAGCAGCGGCCTGATCGCACTCGTCGGCGGCTGCCTGGCGGCATTGCTGTTCAGCGCCGGTGTCCTCCGGCGGGTGCGCCGGCTGGACGAGAACGCCCGGCGGCTGAACCAGGGCGTGGACCTGCTGCCGATCGCCGGCGCCGACGAGCTGGGCCGGCTGGGCCGGACCCTGGCCGAGGTGAACACGCTGCTCGCGGAGAGCGAGCGGGGGCGCCGCAGCTCGGAGGCGTTCCTCCACTCGGTCGTCGAGAACCTTCCGAACATGGTCTTCGCCAAAGACGCCGAAGACTTGCGGTTCACCCTCTTCAATCGCGCGGGTACGGAGCTGGTCGGGGTGCCCGCCGCCGAGTTGCTCGGGAAGAGCGTCTTCGACCTGTTCCCGGCCGACCAGGCCGAGTTCTTCGAGGCGAAGGACCGCCAGGTGCTCACGGAAGGGACGCTGGTGGATATCGCCGAGGAGCCGATGCAGGACGCCAGTGGGCAGACCCGGATCCTGCACACCAAGAAGGTGGCGATCCTCGACGCCGAGGGAAACCCGGCCTACCTGCTCGGGATCTCCGAAGACATCACCGACCGCAAGCGGATCGAGTCGGCCCTGCACGGGGCGACGATGGATGCCGAGGCGGCCCGGCAGGCGGCCGAGCAGGCCACCTTGGAGGCCGAGCGGGCCAACCGGGCCAAGAGCGAGTTCCTTTCCCGGATGAGCCATGAGCTGCGCACGCCGCTGAACGCGATCCTCGGTTTCGGCCAACTGCTGCAACTGGACCAGCTCACCGCCGACCAGCGGGAGAGCGTGCAGCAGATCGACCGGGGCGGCCGGCACCTCCTGGCGCTGATCAACGAGGTCCTCGACATCAGCCGTATCGAAACCGGCAAGCTGACGCTGTCGGCCGAGCCGGTGGCGGTGGCCGAGTTGCTCGCCGAGACCCTCGATCTGCTTCGGCCGCTGGCCGGCGGAGCGGGGCTCCGGCTCGAAGCCCCGGACTCAGGTCCCTGGCTGGTCCAGGCGGACCGGCAGCGGCTCAAGCAGATCCTGCTCAACCTGGTCTCCAACGCGATCAAATACAACCGTCCGGGAGGCACCGTCGCGGTCTCCTGCCGGCAAAATGGCGAGGATCGGCTGGCGATCGCGGTGACCGACACGGGCCCAGGCATCGCGGCGGAGAACATGCAGCGGCTCTTCGTCCCGTTCGATCGGCTCGGCGCCGAGCAGACCGCGGTGGAAGGCACCGGCATCGGGTTGGCGTTGGCCCACCGGCTGGCCGAGGCGATGGGCGGCAGCCTCACCGCGGAGAGTCGTCCCGGCCAGGGCAGCACGTTCACCCTGGAGCTCAGCCAGGCCGCCGCGCCCTTCCACCTCCCCACTCAGGCACAGGCAAAACGGCCCCCGGCCACACGCGGGCCGACCGGTAAGGGCCGCACGATCCTCCACGTGGAGGACAACCCGGCCAACCAACGCCTCGTCGAACGCCTGCTGGTCCCCCGCGGCCTGCGGGTGGTCGCCACCGCCGCCGGGGAGCCGGTGGGGGAGCTCGTCCGCCGCCACCGCCCGGCCCTGGTCCTGCTCGACCTGCACCTGACCGGCATCGACGGGCAGGAGGTGCTCCGCCGGCTCCGTTCCGAGCCCGACACGGCGGCGACACCGGTGGTCGTGCTCAGCGCCGACGCCAGCGCCGGCCAGATCCAACGACTGCTCGACGCCGGTGCCTCCGACTACCTGACCAAGCCACTGGACCTGACACGGCTCGTCGACGTGATCGAAGCCATCCTGACCGCGGGCGCCGCCCTATGACGCCGATCATCCGAACCGCCGCCCGCATCCTGATCATCGACGACGAACCGGCCAACGTCACCCTGCTCGAACGGATCCTGCACCGCGAGGGGTACACCCGGCTGGAATCGACCTCCGACTCCCGGCAAGCGGCCGAGCTGTACGACACGTTCTCCCCGGACCTGGTCCTCCTGGACCTCCAGATGCCGTACCTCGACGGGTTCGCGGTCGTCGCGGCGTTCAAGACCGCAACCGCGGTCGACGGCTACGTCCCGATCCTGGTGCTCACCTCGGACATCACCACCGACGCCCGCGACCGGGCGCTGCAAGCGGGTGCGAACGACTTTCTGACCAAACCTTTCGACCGCACGGAGGTCCTGCTCCGGATCGCCAACCTGCTCGAGACCAGATTCCTGCACCAACGGCTGAGCTACCACAACCGCGCACTCCAAGACGAACTCCGCGAGCAGGCCGAATCGCGGCGGCGGGCGGTGGCGGAACATCAGGAGCGACGCCGACGGATCCAATCGGTGCTCGACCGCTCCGCGGTTCACATGGTGTTCCAACCGATCGCGCACCTGCGCAGCGGCGAGGTCGTCGGAGCGGAAGCTCTCGCCCGGTTCCCCAGCGAACCGCCGCGCGCCCCGGACCTATGGTTCGCCGAGGCGGCCAGCGTCGGCCTCGGCGTCGAACTCGAGCTCGCCGCGATCCGCTCCGCCGTCACCGAGCTCGATCGGCTCCCCCCCGGCACCTACCTTTCGGTCAACGCCTCACCCGCGGCGCTGCTCTCCGGCGCGATCCACCCCGTCCTGGCCGGCCAGCCCGGAGATCGGCTCGTCCTCGAACTCACCGAACACGCCCCGGTCGACGACTATGCGGCGATCATCCAGGCGATGGGCCCGCTGCGCGAGCGGGGGATCCGGCTCGCCATCGATGACACCGGGGCCGGTTTCGCCAGCCTCGAACATGTCCTGCGGCTTCGTCCGGAGATCGTCAAACTCGACATCGCCCTCACCCGCGGGATCGACACCGACCCGGTGCGCCGGGCACTCGCCGCCGCCCTGCTCACCTTCACCGCCGAGATCGACGCCACCATCGTCGCCGAAGGCGTCGAAACCGCAACCGAGCTGGACGCCCTGCGGAACTTGCAGGTCAACTACGGGCAGGGCTTTCACCTCAGCCGCCCCGGACCCCTGCCGTTGACCCGGAACCTCGCGCACATCGCCGTCGACACCCGAACGGCCGACCGACCCTGGCACCGCCGAACGTCCTCCGGGTAACCGCGGTCGTGCCCGACCGCGACGAGGCGTGAAACAGCCGCGATCCGGGTATAGACGAGTCAGTACCGACCGGAGAGGTCGGACACGACTGGGAGGCTCGCAATGGGTATCGGCATCGGCATCTTCCTGCTCGCGGTCGGGGCGGTGCTCACGTTCGCCGTGCACACCACGGTGTCCGGGATCAGCATCTCGACGGTCGGGGTCATCCTCATGATCGTCGGCGCGCTCGGCCTGGTCATCGACATGGCAATCTTCATGCCGCGCCGGCGGGTGGGGACGGCGGTCGCGGCCGACCCGTACACCACCGAGCGCACGGTTGTCCGGGACCGCGAAGTCATCTGAGCCATGCACCACTAAGGCCGGTGCCGTACGGCACCGGCCTTAGTGGTGTCCGGACCCCGATAGGGAGTCCGATTTGTCGGGCTGTTTGCGATCAGCGGACCCCGGGCCGGGTATGACCAGGGCGAGGGCGTTAGCGAGAGGAGGCCCAGGTGTGCCACCACCGGGCACTCGAGCTCCCCCCGCGCCCGGAGTCCGCTGCCCGCGCCCGGCAGTTCGTCGCCCGGGCCTGCGCCGACTGGGGGCAGACCCAAGCGTCCGACGCGGCGGTCGTCGCCGTCTCCGAACTCGTGACCAATGCGGTGCTGTACGCCCGGACGGACTGCCGCGTCACGGTCAGCCAGGTGGGCGAGATACTCGAGGTCGCGGTCGCCGACCGGGGGCCGGGCCGGCCCGACCCGAGACCCGGCCGGCTGGACCTGCTGGGCGATATCGACAGCAGCCTGCGCGCGGCGGCGGCCGACCCCCCGGACGACCGGGATCCGGGGTCGCACGTCGGGGCATCCGGGCCGATCACCGGCGGCCGCGGGCTCCTGGTGGTCGAGGAGCTCACCGACAGCTGGGGGGTCTCCCGCCAGGACAACATGAAGAGCGTCTGGTTCACCGTCGCGGCGCAGGCCCCGGGCGACTGTCGCTGCGGGCAGGGTGCCGACGCGCCGCCCGGCGAGCTGCTGCCCTCCGGGCACCGCGTGGTGGACCCGTAACCGAGCCCCGGTTCAGCTTCACTTCATCTGCCCGGGTCAGTCTGGTCGGGACGGACCGTGGAGGAACCGATGAACCCGACGAATGACGATCTGCCCGGCTGGCTGACCAGCGAGGGCCTGCCCGCTGCGGCGGCCGAGCCCACCGGCTGGCCGGACCAACCGGATCCGGCGCCCGTGACCCCCGAACCGACCCGCGGCTCACCGCGGCGCGGGCTGCGCCTGGTCGCCCTGGTGGCCGTCGGGGCGCTGGTCGGCGGGGCGGCCGGTGTCGCCATCGGGGCGAGCCTCGCCAACCCGCAGACCGTCGTCCAGGTGGGCAGCTCGACCGGCGCGATCGTCTCGCCGGCGAGCAACCCGACCTCGTTCGCCGCGGTCGCGGCGCACGTGCTGCCGTCGGTGGTCTCGATCACGGTCACCGGAGACAACCAGCAGGACACCGGCTCGGGCGTCATCCTGCGCGCCGACGGATACATTCTCACCAACAACCACGTGGTGGCCGCCGACGAGGACAACAGCGGATCGGTGAACGTCACGTTCAACGACGGCTCGACCGCACCCGCGACCATCGTCGGCTACGACGCCGCCTACGACCTCGCCGTCATCAAGGTCGCCCGGACCGGTCTCGACGCCGCCACCCTGGGCAACTCGTCCACGGTGCGCGTCGGCGACCCGGTCCTCGCCGTGGGGTCTCCGCTCGGGCTGTCCGGGACCGTGACGTCCGGCATCATCTCCGCGCTTAACCGGCCGGTGCAGACCTCGCAGTCCGCGAGCCCGTTCGGCGGCCAGGGCGGCGGCCAGGGCGGCGCGACCGCGACCGTCATCAACGCGATCCAGACCGACGCGCCGATCAACCCGGGGAACTCCGGCGGGCCGCTGGTCGACATGGCCGGCCAGGTCATCGGGATCAACTCGGCGATCGCCACGGTCAACGGCGGCGTCACGGGCCAGTCCGGCAACATCGGGCTCGGCTTCTCGATCCCGATCGACCAGGCCCGCACCACCGCCGCCCAGCTCATCGCCACCGGGCATGCCAGCCACCCGATCCTGGGTGTGTCGGTGACCGACGCCACGGACAACAGCGGGCTGACCCAGGTGCTCGTGCAGGCGGTCACCCCCGGCGGCCCCGCGGCGAGCGCAGGGATCCGGACCGGGGACCTCATCGTGCGACTCGACGGACACCCGGTCGCCGACTCCGATGCGCTGATCGCCACGATCCGCAGCGACGCACCGGGCCAGAATGTGTCCGTGACCGTCATCCGGGGTGGAACCCAGCGCACCTTCACGGTTCGCCTCGGCAACTCGGCGTCGAGCCAGGGCTGAACCCGACCATGGGTTCCGGGCCCGAGGCCGGGGGAGCCTCGGCGCTCGTTGTAGATGATGATCCGGCGCTGCGGGCGGCGCTGACCCGAGCGCTCCAGCTCGACGGCTACGTGGTTTTCACGGCGGGGAACGGGTCCAAGGCCCTCGATCTCGTCGCGGAAACGCCACCGGACGTTCTCGTCCTGGACCTGATGATGCCCTTCGTCGGCGGTCTGGAGGTCTGCCGGCGGATGCGGGCGGCCGGCGACCGGACACCGATCCTGGTGCTCACCGCGCGCGACCAGGTCAGTGACCGGGTGGAGGGCCTGGACGCCGGCGCCGACGACTACCTGGTCAAGCCATTCGCCCTGGAGGAACTGCTCGCCCGGTTGCGCGCGCTGCTGCGCCGGGCCAAAGACCCTCCCGTGGGCGAACCGGGTGAGGTGCTCAGCTACAGCGACCTCACCATCGACTCGGCCTCGCGGAGCCTGCGTCGGGGGGAGCGCGAGGTGGATCTCACCCGCACCGAGTACGCGCTCCTCGACCTGTTGCTGCGCAACGCCGGCCGGGTGCTGACCCGGGAGGTCATCATGGACCGGGTCTGGGGCTACGAGCTCGAGCCAGCCTCGAACTCGCTGGAGGTGTTCATCGGATACCTGCGGCGCAAGACCGAGGCCGGCGGCGAGCCACGGCTCATCCACACGGTGCGCGGCATCGGCTACCAGCTGCGCGAACGGCCGTGAATCTGTTTCGCCCGTCGCGGTCCTGGCTGGCGGAGGCGCGGGGGTGGGGGCGCGAGCGGCCGCTGCGCTGGCGGCTGGTCGGGACCGTCGGGCTCGCCGTCCTCCTCGCGGTGAGTGCCGCGGTGGGCATCTCCTACTTCGCCGTCCGGCACGAACTGATCGGCCAGATCGACAGCCAGTTGCAAACCGCGGCGACCGGTGCGCACCTCGACCCGCTGGGCCACCTGCGGATCGACACCCAGGCGTTCGGGCAGACCCGGGGCTGGATACAGCTCGTCTCGGCCGATGGGCAGACCCAGCAGCCGCTCGGCCAGGCGGTCATCCTGCCGGTGAGTGCGAGCGACGCGGCGATCGCGTCGGATCGCCGGCGTGACGCCAGCTTCGAAAACGGCCGGATCGCCGGCACCCGGGTGCGGATCCTCACCACCCAGCTGTCCCTCAATGGCCAGGTGGTCCCCGACGTCGCCGTCCAGGTGGCCCTGCCGACCGGCTCGATGGAGGGGCAGCTGCATCGACTGGCCCTGGCGTTCTTCGGGCTGGGGCTAGCCGCGGTCGCGCTCTCCTCCGGGCTGGCCGGGCTGCTGTCCCGGCGGGCGCTGTCCCCGGTCGGCAAGCTCACCGAAACGGCGGAGGAGATCGCCGCGACCCGCAGCCTGACGACCCGGATCAGCGAGACCCGCGACGACGAGTTGGGGCGGCTGGCCACGAGCTTCAACAAGATGCTCGACGCGCTGGCCCATTCGGTCACCGCGCAGCGGCAACTGGTCGCCGACGCCTCGCACGAGCTGCGCACGCCGCTGGCCAGCTTGCGGACCAACGTCGAGGTCCTGCGCCGGGTCGACGAGCTCTCCACGGTCGAGCGCGAGGAGGTGCTGGGCGGGATCGTCGGGCAGCTCGAGGAGCTCACCGCGCTGGTCTCCGACGTGGTGGAGCTCGCCCGAGGCGACGAGCATCCCGAGCATCTCGACGACGTCGGCTGGGATCGGCTCGTCGACCATGCCGTCGAGCGCGGGCGCCGGAACTGGACGGAGGTTCGTTTCGCGGTCGAGGTCGAGCCGGTCACGGTGGCCGCGGTCGCCGCCCGCCTCGACCGGGCAGTGACCAACCTCCTCGACAACGCCGCCAAGTTCTCGCCGCCCGCAGGGGTCGTCGAGGTGCGGCTGACCGCGGACGGTCGGCTGACCGTGCGCGACCACGGACCGGGCGTGCCGCCGGACGCGCTGCCGTACGTGTTCGACCGGTTCTACCGGGCCGACGAGGCTCGCGGGCTGCCCGGGTCGGGGCTCGGGCTGGCGATCGTCAAGCAGTTCGCCGACAACCACGGCGGGTCGGTGCACCTGGCGAACGCCCCGGACGGAGGTGCGGTGGCGACGCTCGTCCTGCCGGTGACCGCGTAACCTGCCGGTCATGGCCGGACCGAGGCTGGGGCGACCTGCGCTGGCCGCCGGTGTGGTCGCCGGTCTGGTCGCCGGTCTGACCGCCGGTCTGGTCGCGCTGGCCGGAGGCGCGGGTCCGGCCGGGGCCGCCGCGGCGGCGCCCCCACCCCCGCTGTCGTTCCTGCATGTCGGACCGGCCGCCGGACCGGCGGGGTTGCCGCAGATCCTCGACGGCGAGGGCCGCGAGGTCATGCTGCGCGGCGTCAACGTGAACGGTCTCGAGGACTACTGGCAGGACTCGTCCACCCCGCTGGCCGTCCCGTACCCGAGCGATCCGGCGGCGTATGCCGGCGGCCGCTGCCCCAGTCGCGACCCGGCGGTCGAGTCCATGGCGCTGTGTGCCCTGGACGCGCCCCAGCTGCACGCCTTCGGCTACGACTCGGTGCGGCTCGCCGTGAGCTGGTCGCTGCTCGAACCAACCCCCGGACGGATCGACCCGAGATACGTCGACCGAATCGCGCAGGCGGTCGGTTGGCTGGCCGGTCAGGGCATCTACTCGATCCTCGACCTGCATCAGGACGCGTGGAGCAAATACCTCTACACGCCGAGCGGAGCGCTCTGCCCACCGCCATTCACCGGGGTCAGCGGGTTCCACGAGTCGGACGGCGCGCCGGCCTGGGCAAGCGCCCACGATGCGCCGGTGTGCGCGCTGCACGGTGTCCGGGAGCTGGATGCCGCCGTCCAGGAGGACTTCCAGCGGTTCTGGTCCGACACCGCCGGGCCGGACGGGATCGGCCTTCAAGAACACTTCGCCGGCGTGGTCCGCGCGCTGGCGCAACGGTTCCACGACAATCCTGCGGTGGCCGGTTACGAGCTCTTCAACGAGCCCTCCCCCGGCTTCATGGCACCGGCTGTGATGGACGCCAGCGAGTTGTTTCCCTTCTACGCCAAGGTGATCGCCGCGGTGACCGCCAGCAGCCCGGGCTTTCGCCAACTGTTCTTCGTCGAGCCCGACATCACCCGAGACGTCACCGACCAGAGCTTGATCGTCGCTCCGTGGTCGGTCTACAGCAGCTACCCGAACGTCGTGTATGCACCCCACGTGTACACCCGGGTCTTCACCCCGGACGCCGACCTGAACGCGGCGGCGGGTACCCCCACGTTCCTGCCGATGTCCGAGGGCTATGCGAGTGCGGTGCGGGACGCGAAGGCGCTCGGCCTGCCGCTGTGGGTCGGCGAGTTCGGCAACGGCGTCCCCGACGACCCGGTGCAACTCGCCGCGCACTACACCAACCAGGACGGTCTCGGGATCGGCAGCTCGCTGTGGGTGTGGAAGGCGGACACCTCGGCGCAGTTCAGCGTGGAGCACGGCCCGTTCGGGGTCGGCGCGCCCTTCCCGAGCCGCGTGGAGTTCACCGATCGCGCCTACCCGGTGGCGACCGCGGGGGTCCTCGAACGGCTGAGCTACGACCCGCCCAGCGGCGACTTCACGCTGGTCGCCACGTCACCTGCGGTGCGGCCGGGGGCGACCGATCGGGCCACCGTTCTCCAAGTGCCACCGAGGTCGCGTGGTGCCCTCGTCGCCACCGGCGCCACCGTCACGGTGGTGTCCGACGGCGCCGGCCGGATCGCGTACGTCTATCCCACCGGCGGCCGGTACGTGGTGACGCTCGGTTCCGCCGCCGGCGGGTCCGGCGGGGCCGGGGGGGCCGGGGGGTCCGGGGGGTCCGGCGCCGTACGGGCGGTCGGTGCCGGCGGCCCGGCCGGGACGTTGGCGGACACCGGGGGCAGCTGGCGGACCGGCGCGGCCGGAGCGGCGCTGGCCGGGCTCGGACTGGCCGCGTTCGGGCTGCTCGCTCGGCGCCGCCGGCCCCACCCGTAGGCTGCCCCCGTGAAAGCGGTGTTGTGCACGACCTTCGGGCCGCCCGAGTCCCTGATCGTCGACGAGGTGCCCGACCCCATCCCGGGGCCCGGTCAGGTCGTCATCGACGTGCACGCCTGCGGCGTCAACTTCCCGGACCTGCTGATGATCCAGGATCTGTACCAGTTCAAGCCGGACCTGCCGTTCTCGCCGGGCGGCGAGGTCGCCGGGATCGTCTCCGCGCTCGGTCCGGACGTCGGCGGGCTGGCCGTCGGCGGGCTGGCCGTCGGCGACCGGGTGATCGCGGCAACCGGCTGGGGCGGGCTGGCCGAGAAGGTCGTGGCCGCCGCCGGTTCGGTGCAGCCGGTGCCGGACGGCATGGACCTGGCCACCGCGTCCGGGTTCCTCTACGCCTACGGCACCTCGCAGCACGCGCTGGTCAACCGGGCGCAGCTGGCCTCCGGCGAGACCCTGCTCGTCCTCGGCGCCGCCGGTGGGGTCGGCCTGGCCGCGGTCGACATCGGCCGGGTGCTCGGCGCCCGGATCATCGCGGCCGCGTCCAGCGCGGACAAGCTCGCGCTGTGCCGGGAGTACGGGGCGACCGAGACCATCAACTACGCGGAGGAGGACCTGCGGTCCCGGCTCAAGGAACTGACCGGCGGCCGCGGCGTCGACGTCGTCTACGACCCGGTCGGTGGCTCGCTCAGCGAGGCCGCGCTGCGATCGATGGCCTGGAACGGCCGTTTCCTCGTCATCGGGTTCGCTGCCGGGGAGATCCCGCGGATCCCGCTCAACCTGGCGCTGCTCAAGGGCTGCTCGATCGTCGGGGTCTTCTGGGGCGCGTTCGCCGCCGCGGAGCCGGAGCGGAACCGGCAGAACGTCGAGCAGCTCCGCCGCTGGTGGGCCGAAGGGGCGATCCATCCGCACGTCAGCGCGACGTACCCGCTCGAGCGCGGTGCCGAGGCCATCGCCGAGCTCGGCCGGCGCCGGGCGAAGGGCAAGGTCGTCGTGCTCACCGCCGCCGGCATGGTCTAGGACCTGCCGGTGTCGAGGGTCAGGCCGGCGGCCAACGTGGCCCCGAGCTCCCGGCAGGCGGACAGGTCCGCGGGTCCGGGCGCCCCGAGCACCGTCACCGGGCGGCAGGCCCGTCGCCAGGCCAGCCCGGTCGCGATCGACTCGATGGCGCGCACCGCACCGGTGACGTCGAGGTTGCCGTGGACGTAGCAGCCGTAGGGGCGCCCACCGGTCGCATCGAGACACGGGTAGTAGACCTGATCGAAGAAATGCTTCAACGCGCCCGACATGTAGCCGATGTTCGCCGGCGTGCCGAGCAGGTACCCGTCCGCGGCGAGCACGTCGACGGCGGTCGCCGCGAGAGCCGGGCGGCGGACCACGTCGACCCCCTCGATCTCCGGGTCGCCCGCACCCGCGACCACGGCGTCGAACATCGCCTCGAGGGCCGGGGAGGACGTGTGGTGGACGATCAGCAAGGTCGGCATCCCCGGCAGCGTAATTCCCCGGTACCACCCGGCCCGGGGGGGAACCGGTGACTGTCCGGCTCGGCGGCGGACAGGGGTTCTACGGCGACTCGGTGACGTCGACGAGCACGCTGCTCGACGCCGGGGTCGACTACCTCTGCCTCGAGGCGCTCGCCGAACTGACCCTGGCGATCCTCGCGAAGGATCGGGCGAAGGACGAGACCCAGGGCTACACCAAGGACCTGCCCTACTACCTCGGCCTCGCGCTCCCGTACGTCGCCGACGGGCGGACGAAGGTCATCACGAACGCCGGGGGGATCAATCCGGTCGCGGCGGGCCGGGCGGCCGCCCGGGTCGCCGAGCACCTCGGGCTGCACGGGCTGCGGATCGCCACCGTGGTGGGCGACGACCTGACCGGCCGGCTGGGCGAGCTCACGGCGCTGGACAACCTGGACACCGGGGAAGCCTGGTCGCAGTTCCCCGGCGAGGTGCTGTTCGCCAGCGCCTACCTCGGGGCGGCGCCGATCGTCCGCGCCCTGGCCGACGGGGCCGACGTCGTGATCACCGGCCGGGTCGCCGACCCATCGCTGTTCCTGGCCCCGCTGATCCACGAGTTCGGCTGGGCCGCCGACGACTGGGACCGGCTGGCCGCCGGGATCGTGATCGGGCATCTCTGCGAGTGCTCGGGGCAGTCGACCGGCGGCAACTTCTCCGGCGAGTGGTGGACCGTTCCGAACCCGTGGGATCTGGCCTACCCACTGGCCGAGTGCGAACCGGACGGCACCGCGATCCTCACCAAACCACCCGGCACGGGTGGCCGGGTCGACGTGGACACCGTCCGCCAGCAGCTGCTCTACGAGGTGCACGATCCGACGAGCTACCTCACCCCCGACGTGACCGCCGACTTCACCTCGGTGCGGCTCGAGGACCTCGGGGCGGACCGGGTGCGGATCTCCGGGGTCCGCGGGCGACCGGCGACGACGACCTACAAGGCGCTGGTAGCGCACCCGGCGGGCTGGTCCGGTGAGGCCCGGGTCGCGTTCGGCTGGCCCGACGCCCGGGCCAAGGCCCGGGCCACGGCCGCCATCTTCGCGCGGCGGGTGCGCATGGCCGGCCTCGCGACCGACGAGTGGCTCGAGGAGTACTGGGGGGTGAACGCCCTGCACGGGCCGGTGGTGCCGCTGGACGGCGCGGACGAGGCGCCGGAGGTGATCCTGCGGGTCGCCTGGCGCTGCGCGGATCCGGCGGTCGCGGGGAGGGTCGCCCGCGAACTGGTCCCGCTGAGCCTGTCCGCGCCCCCTTGGGGAATGACGACCACCGGGCGGGGCGGCGCAAACCGCCCCTCGCAGCTGCTCGGGCTGTGGCCGTGCCTGGTGGCCAAGGGCTTCGTCGACGAACACGTCGCGATCGACATCGTGCGGACCTGAGATGGCGCGGATCCAGCTCCGGGACTGCGCCGCGACCCGCGCCGGCGACAAGGGCGACACGTCGAACGTGGCCATCTTCGGCTACGACGAGGAGACCTACACGGCGCTGGTCGCGGGGCTGACCGCCGAGCGGGTGGCCGCCTTCCTCGGGGACCTCGTACTGGGCTCGGTCACCCGCTACGAGGCGCCCAACGTGCTGGCGCTCAACTTCGTCATGACGAGAGCGCTCGGTGGCGGCGGTCCCCGCTCGCTGCGCTCGGACGCCCTCGGGAAGACCCTGGGCGGGGCGCTGCTGCGGATGGACATCGACGTCCCGGACGCCGTCGCCGCCCGAGCGCACCGCCGGCGGCCGGACGTCACCGCACTCGAGGCGGCTGCCCGGGACGGGTAGGGCTCCCGCGGCTGCGCATGGTGACCGATGTGCCCGCCGCCACGGGACGGTCCTCCGGAGGATCAGCCGGGCTGCGGCTGCCGGCGCGCGTTCACCCGGGCGGGGCTCGACCACCGGACGTCGCGGACCCAGCCGATCCGCTCGAACAGGCGGATCAGCCCGGCGGAGACGTCGACCTGCCAGCGGTCCAGCCCGTGCCGAGCGCAGCTCGGGTCGGAGTGGTGACCGTTGTGCCAGCTCTCCCCGAAGGAGACCAGGGCCAGCGGCCACAGGTTGGTCGCCCGGTCGAAGCGTCGGGTGACGAACGGGCGGGTCCCGAGAACGTGGCACAGCGAGTTGACGCTCCACGTCACGTGCTGGAGCACACCGACCCGCACCAGGCCCGCCCAGATCATCGCCCCGACCGCCCCGTGCCAGCCGCCGGCCAACGCCCAGCCCAACCCGAACGGCAGCGCGAGCGACGCGACGCACAGCGCCGGGAAGGCGCGGGAGATCACCCGCATGTCCCGGCGGGCGAGCAGGTCCGGGGCGTAGCGCCGCGCCGGTGTCGGATCGTTGCGGAACAGCCAGCCGACGTGCGCGAAGAGCAGCCCGCGCAGCTGCGCCCAGGGTCCGACGCCGTACCGGTACGGCGAGTGCGGATCACCCGGCTCGTCGGTGAACGCGTGATGGCGCCGGTGGGCGGCCACCCAACCGATCACGTCGCCCTCGAAGCTCATCGAACCGGCGACCGCCAGCGCCCACCGCAGGGCCGGGACGGCCGTGAAGCTGCGGTGCGTCAGGTAGCGGTGGAAACCCACCGTCACCCCGAGCCCGGTGATCACGTAGAGGGCGGCTGCCAGCACGAGGTCCGTGGTGTTGACCCCGGCCCCCCAGAGCCACCACACCGCCACGCCGAGCCCGACCAGCGGTCCGACGACGAGCAGGACGGTGATCCCGACCTGGAGGCGCTGGGCGAAGCTGCGACGGACGCATCCGGGGTCCGGGAACGGTCGATCCGACGAGTACTGCCCGCGGGGCATGAGCTCCGCCGGTCTGGGTTCGACATCGACGACCATCGCGCACGCACCTTCGACTCCGAGCGGGAGTCCACGGCGCACAGTCGGGACCTGGACCTTCTTGCTTGCTTCCTTGAAGGTAGACCCGGACCTACCGGCGGGCAAGTCGCGCCCGGTCAGCCCTTCGCGTAGTCGGCCATCCCCTGCCAGTCGAGCAGGATGCACGGCTCGTCTCCGTCGACCCAGGCATCGTGACCGGGGCCGACGATCTGAACGTCGCCCGGCCCGAACGATTCCGTAGTGCCGTCGTCCATCCGCACCGTCATCGCGCCCGAGATGACGAACCCGGCGTGCGCCACCTCACACGACTCCGTGCCGGCCACCGGCTTCACGTGCTGCGACCAGCGCCAGCCGGGCTGGAAAGTCGCCCGCCCCACCACGCCCCGGTCGGTCTCGACGAGCTCGACCTGACCACTGCCACCCTCGAACCGTCTCGTCTCCCCGGAATCGATCGGCACCCGCTGAACACCTGCAGACATGCTGTCTCCCCTCGTCGGTCGGTCCGCCGAGTCTGGCCTCGGCGACGCCCCGCTGTCCAGGCCGCTTTCTCGACGGATTCAGGGTCAGGTGCCAGGGTTGGGTGCCACCACGAAGGAGAACCACGTTGACTCAGGACGAGCGCCTGACGGTGGCGATGCTGTCCGCCGAGCGGCGCCGGCTCGCCGAGGCCGCGATCGGCTTCATGCCGCCGGTCGAAGGGCTGGCCCTGTATGCCGCGGCGCACCGGGCGCCGGCCGGCCTGCTGCTCGAGGTCGGCTCGTACTGCGGGAAGTCCGCGGTCTACCTGGGGTCGGCGGCGGCCGAGCGCGGCGGGTTGCTCGTCACGGTCGACCACCACCGGGGGTCCGAGGAGAACCAGCCCGGCTGGGAGCACCACGACCCGTCCCTGGTGGACCCGCGGGTGGGTCGGATGGACACGCTGCCGTTCCTGCGGGCGACGCTGCACGATGCCGGACTCGAGGAGCACGTGGTCACCGTGGTGGCGCGCTCGTCGACGCTGTCCCGGCTCTGGGGCACGCCGCTCGCCTTCCTGTTCATCGACGGCGGGCATTCCGAGGCCGAGGCGAACACCGACTACGAACAGTGGTCCGGCTGGGTGATGCCCGGCGGCCGGCTCGCCATTCACGACGTCTTCCCGGACCCGGCCGACGGCGGACAGGCTCCGTTCGGCATCTACTGCCGGGCGCTGGACAGCGGTCGGTTCGTCGACGAGGAGCAGACCGGATCGCTAAGGGTGCTCCGCCGGGTTTCCGACGGCGTCGGCTGACCGGCGCGAACACCCGCAGCTGTCCGACTCGATCCGGATCGGTTCGGGCAGGTCGTTCGCCCGGAACACCCCGCTGCCGGGCGTGGTCCCCGACAGCGCGTCCACCGCGAGAATGACCGCCGCCGCGGTCCACGTGCTCTGCTCGGCCGGCCAGCGCACGTCGTTGTCGACCACGTAGCCGGTCCAGTACGAGCCGTCGTCCGCCCGCAGATGCTGCATCGAGGCCAGCAGGTCGCGGGCCCGGTCCGCCTGACCGAGCGCGTCGACGGCGAGTGCCAGCTCGCAGGTCTCCGCGCCGGTCACCCACGGCCGGTCGGCGACGCAGCGCGCCCCGAGATCGGGGTAGACGAACTCGGACCAGCGCCCGTCGATCCGGGCCCGACCGGCCGGTCCGCGAA
The DNA here is from genome assembly GCA_035533475.1 of Mycobacteriales bacterium. Classification (NCBI taxonomy): domain Bacteria; kingdom Bacillati; phylum Actinomycetota; class Actinomycetes; order Mycobacteriales; species Mycobacteriales bacterium. Next base: position 134,363 of record DATLTS010000018.1, read on the forward strand.
CGACCCCGCCGAGCACCGGGTAGTACCAGTCCATGGAGAACAGCGACTTGTCGAGGAACGCCTCGGGGTGCTCGGCGACGGTGTGTGCGAGCAGCCCGGCGGCCAGCTCCCAGTCGGGCCGTTCCTCCCCGACCAGCCGGGACACCGCGACCGCGGCGCGCAGGCTCTGGTGCAGGCTCGAGCATCCGGTGAGCAAGGCGTCGCTGACCGGATCGCCCGCCTCGTCGCGGCGCCACCCGATCTCCCCACCGGGACCCTGAAGGTCGACGACGTAGTCCACCGCCCGGCGCAGCGTCGGCCACAGCTGCCGGACGAGCGCCTCGTCGCCAGTGACCTGGCGGTAGTGCCACAAGCCGACCGCGAGATAGCCGCACTGGTTCGTCTCGCCCCCGGCATCCTCGACCACGCCGGCGCGGACCCGGGCGGGCCAGGAGCCGTTTGCTCGTTGAGTGGAATGAAGCCAGGCATAGGCCCGGCGAGCTTCCTCGATCCGCCCGGCGGCGGTCAGCGCCATCGCGCACTCGATGTGATCCCAGGGATCGACGTGACCGCCGGTGAACCACGGGATCGCGCCGGACGGCTCCTGGACGGCGGCGATGGTCGCGGCGGTGTCCGCGACCTGCGCGGCGGTGAGCAGCCCGGGCAGGGATGGGACGTCAGGCCGCACGCCCCGCCCCTTCCGGCTTGCGCAAGTAGACGACCAGCGACTTGCCGAGGATCGGGTTGAGCGCCCGCTCGGTGGTCCGCGTGATCCAGGGCCGGCGCACGATGTCCCAGACCAGCAGCCGATGGTAGAGCCGCGCCAGGGCGTGGTCGCGATCGACGCCGACCGCGCACTTCACCCACCAGTACGGCGAGTGCAGGGCGTGCGCGTGGTGCCGGGCGTAGCCGACCAGGCCGGTCGCGGTGAGTCGTCGGCGCAAGGTGCGCCGGGTGTAGATCCGGACGTGACCGCCCTCGACCCGGTGATACTGCTCGGAGAGGGCCCAGCACACCCGCTCCGGGAACCAGCGCGGGACGGTGACAGCCACCAGGCCGCCCTCGCGCAGCACCCGGAACAGCTCGCGCATCGCAACCTCGTCGTCGTGGATGTGCTCGAGCACCTCCGCGGCGATGATCCGGTCGAAGCTGGCCGTTGCGAACGGCAGGCGCCGGGCGTCCGCGCACACCGTCGTGGCCCGAGCCTCCGGTGGCACCTCGCCGGCCAGCCGCATGGCCGCGAACATCGTCGCGACTTCGGCGAGGCCGGCCGGGTCGTGGTCGCAGGCGACAACATCGGCCCCGTGCCGCAACGCCGCGAAGGCGTGCCGGCCATTGCCGCTGCCGAGGTCGAGGACGTTCTCGCCCGCGCGCAGCGGCAGCCTGTTGAAGTCGACGGTCAGCATGCGCCGTCCAGAGCGGCTTCCGCGTTTCGTGCGCCCCGGCCCTCGTGGCGCGCCGCCGCGGACGCGATGGCGGCCGCGTAGCACTCCGCGGTAGCCAGGGCGATGCTGCGCCAGGAATACAGCTCATGAACCCGGTCCCGCCCCGCCGTGCCGAGCCGGGCGCGGGCCGCCGGATCGTCGAGCAGATCGCCGATCGCGGCCGCCAGCGCCTCCGGGTCCGCCGGTGGCACGAGCCGCGCGCAGTCCCCGACCACCTCGGGCAGCGCACCGGCCGCGGTCGCGACCAGCGCGGTGCCGCAGGCGAGCATCTCGATCGCGGGCAGCGAGAACCCTTCGTACAGCGACGGCACCACGGCCACCTCGGCGGAGGCGAGCAGGCAGGCAAGCTCGGTGTCGGACAGCCCGGAGACGAAGTCGACCGCGTCGGTGAGGCCGAGCTCCGCGACCAGGCGCTCGGTGCGTCCGCCGCGGCGGGGATGCCCGACCAGGGTGAGTCGGACGTCGCGTTCGGTCCGCAATTTGGCCAGCGCCTCGAGCAGGCTGGCCGTGCCCTTGAGCGGCACATCCGCACTCGCCATGGCGACCACCCGGCCCGGGACGCGCTCACCGGCAGCGGCCGGCGTGAACACGTCGGTGTCGACCCCGACCGGGACGATCCGCATCCGCTGCTCGTCGATTCCGAAGTCCCGGGCCAGGTCCCGGCGCGAGTTCTCGGACACCGTGATGACGTGGTCGATGCGGCGGGCGACGCGACGCTGCATCCGGACGAAGCCGTACCAGCGCCGGGTGGTGATCCGCTTCAACCGGGTCGCCACCGCAAGCTCGTGCCGACGGTCGACGGTGATCGGGTGATGGATCGTCGCGACCACCGGAAGGCCCCGCCGGCGGATCCGCAACAGCCCGTAACCCAGGCACTGGTTGTCGTGGACGACGTCGAAGTCGCCGGCCCGTCGGACCAGCTCGCGCGCCGCCCGCAGGCTGAACGTCAGCGGCTCGGGGAAACCGGCGGTCCACATCGTCGCGACCTCGAGGACGTCGATGAGGTCCCGGAACTCGCGCGGGTGCGGCACCCGGAACGGGTCCGGCTCGCGGTAGAGGTCGAGGCTCGGGACCGGGGTCAGCGTGACCCCCGGGTCGAGGATCGGATACGGCTGGCCGGAGAACACCTCGACCCGGTGGCCGAGCCGGACCAGCTCGCGGCTGAGGTAGCGCAGGTAGATGCCCTGGCCGCCGCAGTGCGGCTTGCTCCGGTAGGACAGCAGAGCGATCCGAAGCCCCGGCACGCTCAAGCCGTCAGCTCAGCTCGAGGATCGTCGTGTTCGCCATCCCGCCGCCCTCGCACATCGTCTGCAAGCCGTAGCGGATCCCGCACCGGCGCATCTCGTGCACGAGCGTGGTCATCAGCCGGGCACCGGTCGCGCCGAGCGGGTGCCCGAGCGCGATCGCGCCGCCGTTGACGTTCGTCGCCTCCCAGCTCGCCCCGGTTTCCTCAAGCCAGGCGAGCACGACCGGGGCGAACGCCTCGTTGATCTCGTAGCGGCCGATCTCGTCGACGCCGAGGCCGGCCTTCTTCAGCGCCAGCTGGGTCGCCGGGATCGGTGCCGTGAGCATGAACACCGGATCGGCGCCGACGACCGTCATGGTGTGCACCCGGGCCAGCGGGGTCAGGCCGTGGCGGCGCACCGCCGCTTCGGACGCGACCACCAGCGCCGCCGCGCCGTCGGAGATCTGACTCGACACCGCCGCGGTCAGCCGGCCGCCATCGGTGATCGTCCGCAGCGCGGCCATCTTCTCCAGCGACGTGTCAGGTCGTGGGCCTTCGTCGCGGACCACCCCCGCGATCGGGGCGACCTCCGCCTCGAAAACGCCGGCGTCCCACGCGGCGAGCGCCCGCTGATGGCTCGCCAGCGCTAGCTCCTCCATCCGGGCGCGGGAGATGTCCCATCGCTCGGCGATGAGTTCGGCACCCCGGAACTGCGAGATCTCCTGCGTGCCGTACCGGTCGCGCCAGCCCACCCCGTCGAACGGCAGACCGAGCCCGTTCTGCGCGCCGAGGATGCCGGGACTCGCGAGCGGCACCAGGCTCATGACCTCCACCCCGCCGGCCACGACGAGGTCCTGCACCCCGGACATCACCGCCTGCGCGGCGAAGTGCACCGCCTGCTGCGAGGACCCGCACTGGCGGTCGATCGTCGTCCCCGGGACCTCCTCCGGGAAACCCGCGGAGAGCCAGGCGGTGCGCGCGATGTTGCCGAACTGCGCCCCGGCCTGGTCGACGCAGCCGAAGATGACGTCCTCGACGGCGCCCGGATCGACCCCGGCCCGATCGACCGCCGCCTTCAGGACGTGCGCCCCGAGGTCCGCCGGGTGCACCTCGGCGAGGCCACCACCCTTGCGACCTACCGGCGACCGCACCGCCGAGACGATGAAAGCATCCGCCACGACCGCTCCTCCGCTCCCCGTCCTGTGCCCGCCCAGTCTCGTGTACGCGCCCGCGCGGGACGCCACCGGGGCGGGATCAGCTGTCGGAGCAGCTGTCGGAGCAGCTGTCGGGGTCAGCTGTCGGAGCAGCTGTCGGGGTCAGCTGTCGGGGCCGGCGGCGATATAGACGTCGGCCGGCATGGCGGTGTTGTTCAGGACCCCGATCAGCGCCGGGGCCACATTGACGATCAGGACGTGCCGGCCGCGGCGGCTGAGCTCCGCCGCGCTTTCCGCCACCTCCCACAGCGCGCTCGGCGAGAGGGTCGTGACGTCGACGAGGTCCAGGACGACGGTCGTCACCAGCGGCCGGGTGGCGTCGCGCAACGCCGCCGCGAGCGCGCCGTCGGAGGGGGCGTGGGCCGATGGCCGCACGACGGCGACATGGTTGAGGACGCTCACCCGCACCCGAGCCGCTCGGCCCGCTGGCTCGTCGAGGTCGATCGGGGCGGGGTCGAGGCCGACGATGCGGGAGGTGGCGGTCTCGAGACCGTCGATCCGGAGCCGCTCCGCGCCGAGATCAGCCTGCAACTGGAGCAGGGTGTCAAGACCGGCTGAATCGAACCCGTTGAGCTGACCGACGTCGAGAACGATCCGGTGCGCGCCCGTCGAAGCGAGCGCCCGGACGCGCCCGGCGGCGGCCAGGTCGAGGTACCCGCCGAGCACGATCCGGCTGTCCGGGGGGGTAGTGCCGGGCTCGTCCCCGGGCGTTGACTGCTCGGGGCGGTGCCGGCGTAGCCAACCCACCGCACGCCCGAATGGCGATAAATCCCGGCCACCGTTCGGAGGAGCCACCCTCATCCATTCGGCGGAACGATTGCGCGCCTTTAGGGCAGAAGGGATGAACTTCCGAATCCGCCCTAACCTCGGAGGCTGCGCCGGCGGGACACCAGGCGGCTGCGGCTCGCCCCCACCAGCCCGGCGACGAGCAGCCCGGCGACCCCGATCTCGAGCAGGATCCGGGCGAGCTGCCCGACCGCGAACAGATGGCTCAGGTAGGTACCGAGGATCGAGCCGACCAGACCGACGACAACCGTCGCGATCAGCCCGATCGGCTGCCGTCCCGGAACGAGCAATCTGCCGAGTGCCCCGATCAACAGCCCGACCACGAGCGTGCTGACCAGCTCGGCGAGTGCGGCACCGGCGAGCGGGAGGACGACGAAGATCACGACCAGCACGACGAACAACGCCAAGATCACCTGTCGAGCATAGGCCGGATCCGGTCAGCTGGCATTGCTGCGTAGGGTGCCGCCGTGAGCCGTTCCGTCTCCCCCGAACCGCTCGCCCGGTTGCTGGACCTTCTCGGCCGCCGGGGAGCGCTCGAGGTGTTCCACGCGCTCGAGGCCGGGCCTCTCGCCGAGCGCGCGCTGGTCCGCCGGCTGCCCGGGTTCGCCCCCGGCACGGTCAGCCAGCGGGTGGAGGAGCTGCGCCGGCTCGGTGCGGTCGAGCAGGTACCCGAGAGCGGGCAGCTTCGGCTCTCCCCGCCCGGGCGGCGGCTGCAGGGCCGGCTCGAGGAGCTGGCCGCCTGGGCGGGCGAGTAGGCCCGGCCCGCCTCCCGCAGGACGCGAGTGCCCCCTCCCGCAGGAGGCGAGTGTGCAATTTCCGACACGGGCCGAGCGTGGAGCGACCGGAATTCCGTCGGAAATTGCACACTCGCCGGTGATCAAGGTGCGGCCCGGTCAGCCGACCGCCCCGGTGGGTTTGGACCCACGGTTCGAGGCGCTAGCGGAGGGCGAGCGGCCCGCGGGGCAGCACCCCGTCGCTCGCCCGGCCAGCGACGAGCCGCTCCGCGGCGGGGCTGCCGTAAAGCGTGGTGCGTTGCCGGGCCGGCCGGCCGGCCGCGACGGCGAGCGCCTCGAGTTCGCTGATCGGCTTCGCCGAGCCGTGCTCACTGCCGGCCATCCGGCTGATCGTCTCCTCCATCAGGGTGCCGCCGAGGTCGTTCACACCCCCGCGCAGCACCTCGACGCAGCCGGGTTCCCCGAGCTTCACCCAGGAGCACTGGATGTTGCGGATCCACCCGTGCAGGAGCACCCGGGCCAGTGCGTGCACCGCGCGGTTCTCGTCGAGCGTGGGCCCGGGCCGGGCCACCCCTGCCAGGTAGAGCGGCGCACTGTGGTGGACGAAGGGCAGCGCGACGAACTCGGTGAAGCCACCCGTTTCGGCCTGGATCCGGGCGAGCAACCTCAGGTGCGCCACCCAGTGCGCCGGGTTGTCGACGTGCCCGTACATCATCGTCGACGTGGTCGGGATGCCGAGCCGGTGCGCGGTCGTCACAACCTCCACCCAGGCGGCGGCCGGCAACTTGCCCTTGGTGAGCACCCACCGGACGTCGTCGTCGAGGATCTCGGCCGCCGTGCCGGGCAGCGAGTCGACCCCGGCCTCACGGGCCGCCGTCAGCCACTCGCCGATCGACAGGTTGCTGCGGGTCGCGCCGTTGACGACTTCCATCGGGCTGAAGGCGTGCAGATGCAGCTCGGGCACCCGCCGCTTCACCTCGCGGGCCAGCGCGAAGTACGCGTCGCCGGGCAGGTCCGGGTGGATCCCGCCCTGCATGCAGATCTCCGTCGCGCCGGCCGCCCAGGCCTCCTCGGCCCGGACCCCGACCTGCTCCACGGACAGCGTGTAGGCGTCGGCGTCGCTGCGCCGCTGGGCGAACGCGCAAAACCGGCAGCCGGTGTAGCAGACGTTGGTGAAGTTGATGTTCCGGGTGACCACGTAGGTGACGTCGTCGCCCACCGCGTCCCGGCGCAGGTCGTCGGCGAGGCGCGCGAGCGCGTCGAGCTCGGCGCCCCGGGCGGCGAACAGGGTGACGGCCTCGGCGTCGGAGAGGCCGGCCGGGTCCGCCGCGGCCTTGCCCAGCGCGGCCGCGACGTCGGGATCGAAGCGGGCCGGGACGGCGGTCCGCCGGGCCTGCTCGGCGACCGCCTCCCAGTCGCCGTACACCGAGCCGAAGTCGGCCCGGCGCTCGGTCAACCGGCCGGCGCCGTCGATCGCCGCGTGCAGGTCGATCCGCCCGGTCGGCGCCCACCCGCCGTCCGGCTCCTGCCACGGCCGGCCGACCGGGGCGACGTCGTCGCGGACCAGCCCGTCGGCACCGGCGAGCGCCCCGACGTGCGCGGCGAGCCGCGGGTCGAGCCAGGGCTCGCCGAGGTAGTCCGGGTAGGCGGTGAGCCGCGCGCGCAGCCGGAACCCGGCCTGCTCGGTCAACTCGCGCAGCGCGTCGAGAGCCGGCCAGGGGCGCTCGGGATTGACGTGGTCCGGAGTGACCGGGGAGACCCCGCCCCAGTCGTCGATCCCGGCGTCGAGCAGCCGGCGACATCCCGGCGGGTCGAGCAGGTTCGGCGGCGCCTGGAGCCGGATCCGCGGCCCGAGCACGAGCCGGGACACGGCGACGGTCGCGAGGAACTCCTCGAGCGAGGGGTCCGGGGCCAGCCGCATGGCGGTATCCGGCTTGGCCCGGAAATTCTGGACGATGACCTCCTGGATCCCGTGGTAGGCCCGGGCGATCCGGCGGATGGCGAACAGCGAATCGGCGCGCTCCGCGTAGTTCTCCCCGATCCCGACGAGGATCCCGGTGGTGAACGCGACCGCCGAACGTCCCGCGTCCTCGAGCACCCGCAGCCGGACCGCGGGATCCTTGTCCGGGCTGCCGTAGTGCGCTTCGCCCGGTGTCTCGAACAGCCGCCGGCTCGTCGTCTCGAGCATCATCCCCATGCTCGGCGCGACCGGCTTGAGTCGCTGGAAGTCGGCCCAGGACAGCACCCCGGGATTGAGATGCGGCAGCAAGCCGGTGCGCTCCAGGACCAGGATCGCCGTCGCGCGGACGTAGGCGAGGGTGTCGTCGTAACCCCGCTCGTGGAGCCAGTCGCGCGCCGCCGGCCAGCGGGCCTCCGGCCGGTCGCCGAGGGTGAACAGCGCCTCGGTGCACCCGGCCCGCTGACCGGCGGACGCGATCTCGAGGACCTCTTCCGGGGACAGGAAGGGCGCGGTCAGCCGGCCCGGTGTCGTGGCGAACGTGCAGTAGTGGCAGCGGTCCCGGCACAACCGGGTCAGCGGGATGAAGACCTTCGGGCTGTAGGTGATTACACCGGCCCGTCCGGCGGCTTCGAGGCCGGCGTCGCGGACCCGCGCCGCGCTCGCCGACAGGTCGACGAGATCGTCCTCGCGGGCATGGAGGAGGACCTCGGCCTCGACCCCGTCGAGCGCCATCCCGTCGCGGGCCCGGCGCAGGGAGCGGCGCATCGAAGCAGCGGTCGGGCGCACCGGGTCAGCCTCTCACGGTCGTTGCGCCGCCCGGCGCTCGGCGATCTTCCGCAGCACCGGGAGCAACGGCATCGCCGACCGCGGGGCGAGCCCGCTCCCCCGGGCGACCGCGCCGCGCCAGGCCGGCAGGCTGCGCACGATCCGCCGACTACCGACGAGGCCTACCGCCGCCTCGGCGACCTCCTCCGCGGCCAGCATCCGGGGCGCGCTGAACTGCAGGTAGGCCTTGGGGTTTCCCGCGACGGCGCGGACCATCCCGGTGTCCACCGGATCCGGGCAGAGCGCGTGGACCCGGACCTTGGAGCGCACCGCCCGCAGGTCCGCCGCCAGGGACACCGTGTAACTCGCCACCGCGGCCTTGGTCGCGGCATAGACGGCCAGCCCCGGGACCGGCCCGAAGGCGGCCATCGAGGCCAGGTTGACGACGTCCGCGCGCCCGGTCATCACCGAGAGCGCGGCCCGACAGCCATGGATGACGCCGAGCAGGTTGACCTCGACCATCGCGCGGACCTGCTCGTCCTCGCCGCCCCACCCGTCGGCGACCCAGAGCACGCCGGCGTTGTTCACCCACACGGCCAACCGGCCGGCCTTCGCGGCCCGCTCGGCCACCGCCCGGTGCGCCGCCGGGTCGCGCACGTCGAGCTCGACGTCCGCGCCGTTTCGATCGGTCGCGATGACCAGGTAGCCCCGCGCGGCGAGCCGGGCGGCGACCTGCCGCCCGATCCCGGCACCGGCGCCGGTCACGACGGCCACCGGCGGCCGGTCGGTGCTCAGCGGGGGGTTTCCCGGGCGCGCTCGTCCCATTCCCGGCGGCGGCCCTCCGGCCCGAGATCGTGCAGCCGCTGGCACTCCGGGCAGACCGGGTAGCGCTGCGGGTCCCGGTTGGGAACCCAGACCTTGCCGCAGAGTGCGGTTACCGGCGTGCCGGTCACCGCACTCTCGACGATCTTGTCCTTGAGCACGTAGTGCGAGAACCGGTCGTGGTCTCCGCCGCCGTGACTCGTCCGCGGTGCGGTCTCGACCTCGGTGGCATCACCGGTCCCGGTGACCTGCTCGGTCTCGGTAGTGGTCACCGCGGCACCCCTTCCTCGACGGATCGATCCGCACCCAGGATGCCATCCGCCACGCCCGGCGGGTAGGTGATCGGGACGGAGCCGTCGATGTCGACGTGCGGGAGGATCCGGTCCAGGAAGCCGGGCAACCACCAGTTGAGGTCGCCGAGCAGGGCCATCGTCGCCGGCACCAGGACCAGCCGAATGACCGTGGCATCCACGAGCACCGCGATGGCTAGCCCGAAGCCCATCATTTTCACGACGACCTCGGTCGAGGTGATGAACGAGCAGAAGATCGTGATCATGATGAGCGCGGCGGCCGTGATGACCCGCGCCGTGGCGGTGAGTCCGATCACGACGCTTCCCCGGCTGTCCCGGCTGTGCGTCCACTCCTCGCGGATTCGGGAGAGCAGGAACACCTCGTAGTCCATCGACAATCCGAAGACGATCGCGAACATGAACATCGGGACGACCTGCACGATCGGCACCGGTGCGGAGAGTCCGACGACGTCGCGCAGCCAGCCCCATTCGAACACCGCAACCGTGACCCCGTAGGCCGCGGCGATGGACAATACATTCATAACGACGGCCTTCAGCGGCACGAGGACGGAACGAAAAACGATCAGGAGCAGCAGGAAGGAAACCGCGAGGACGACGCCGACGAACAGCGGCAGGCGGCGGCCCACCTGGGCGGCGATGTCGCGCTGGCCGGCGATCCGGCCGGTGAGGTACAGCCGGCTACCGGTGGCCGCTGCCAGGCGCGGCAACTCCTGGGCCCGCAGCCGGCTCACCAGGTCGAGGCTGGCCTGCGCGGCAATCGACGTGGCGGACTGGACGGACATGAGCGCGGCGTCGCCGGCGGCGTCGAGCCGGGCCGGCCCGACGGAGGCGACGCCCGGTGCGGCGGCTACGCCGCGCCGGATCTCGGTGAGGATCGCCGGGATCCGTCCGGTGCCCGGGAGCGCGACGGCGAGGGCCATCGGGTCCAGCGCGCCGGCCCCGAAGTTGGCCACCGCGAGCTGGTAGGACGTCCGGTCCGCGCTGCCAACCGGAGCACTGGCGCCATCCGGTTGACCGAGCCGGATCGCGGCGAGCGGGAGGGCGAGCAGGATGAGCAACCCGGCACTGGCGACGGCGTAGCGCTTGGGCCGCCGCTCCACGTGGCGAGCCCAGCGGCCCCACCAGCTGGGGGTCGGGAGCCGGGCGTCCCGGTGGTGCACGAACGGCAGGTGGTAGAGCCGCAGGGCGTTGATCCGGTGGCCGGCCAGGGCGAGGAGCGCGGGCAGCAGGGTGAGGGCGGCGATCACGGTCACCGCGACGACCAGCGCCGCGGCGGCACCGAGGCTGGTGACGACGGGGATGCCGGCGAAGCTCAGCCCGACGATCGCCGCGATCACGGTGATCCCGGCGTAGAGCACCGAGCTGCCGGCGGTCGCGGTCGCCGCCGCAGCCGCTTCGATCGGAGGGCTTCCGGCAGCCAGCGACTCCCGGTGCCGGGTGACGATGAACAGGGCGTAGTCGATGCCGACCCCGAGCCCGATCATCGTCGCCAGCGACGGGGCGGCGTCGTTGACGATGTATCCGGTCGCGAGCAGGCGGACCAGGGCCAGCCCGACCGTGATGCTGAATCCGGCCGCGACCATCGGCAGCAGGGCAGCCACCCCCGAGCCGAAGCCGGCGGCCAGGACCAGCAGGGCGATGCAGATTCCGACGATCTCCGCGGTGCCGGTCGGAGCCGACGCGAGGTCATACGCCAGCAAGCCGGTCACGTATCCGCGCACGCCGTCGGCCTGACCGGCGTCGGCGGCCCGCTGCAGACCGGCCAGGGCGCTGTCCGGTACCTGGAAGCGCGGCTTGGTGTACGGCACGGACACCAGCGCGGTCCGCCGGTCCCCGCTCAACTCGACGCCGAGGCCGCCCGGGGCCACCAGCGGAAGCCGGCGCACCGCGGCGGTCACCGCGGCGAGCCCGGCCGAACCGCCGAGCGGGCGGGCGGCGTGCACGACGACGATCGCGCTCTCGTCGTTCGCGCCCGGGAAGTGGCGGGCCAGGAAGGCGTCCGCGCGTTGGGTAGCCGACCCGGGTAGCGAGCCGCCGGTCGTATAGGAGCCGCCGTAGACAGCCGCGACGACGGTTACGAGGACGGCGAAGGCCAGCCACCCGCCGATCGTCTGCCACGGGTGCTGCGCGCAGGCGGCCCCGAGCCGCCGTAGCCACAGAGTCATCGCCCGCAGGCTAGGCGGCCGGGATCGGAGAAGACCAGTACCACGGCCTACCCATTCGGCTACGGCGTGGAGCCGCCGGCCCTCGCGCTGGCCGGATTGTCGCTGGCGACGTGCCCCCGGGCCACGCTGTCCGGCTCCCCCCGCCCGCTGCCCAACCAGCCCTGACGGCCGGCCCGACGCGCGGTACGGTGGTGTTCTGGTCCGCTCCGCCGAGGAGGCCCGTCATGGTCGATCTGATCTTCCGGCTACCGCCGACGTTCGAGTCCGTCGAGATGGAGCGCCAGTACCGCAAGGAACGGCTCGCCGCCGGCTTTCGGCTCTTCGCCAAGTTCGGCTACGAGGAGGGGGTCGCCGGGCACATCACCGCCCGCGACCCGGAGCGCACCGACCACTTCTGGGTCAACCCGTTCGGGGTGCCGTTCGCCCATGTCAAGGCGTCGGACCTGATCCTGGTCGACCACACCGGCGAGGTCGTCGAAGGGCGCTACCCGGTGAACACGGCAGCCTTCGCCATCCACTCGCAGATCCACCAGGCCCGGCCCACCGCGGTCGCCGCCGCGCACTCCCACTCGATGGCCGGCAAAGCGCTGTCCACGCTCGGGCAGAAGCTCGAGCCGATCACCCAGGACGTCTGCGCGTTCTACGAGGACCACGCACTGTTCGACGACTACACCGGGGTCGTGCTCGACGTCGAGGAGGGCAAGCGGATCGCGCACGCGCTCGGCGAGAACAAAGCGGTCATCCTGCGCAACCACGGCTTGCTCACCGTCGGCGAGTCGGTCGACTCGACGGTCTGGTGGTTCATCACGATGGACCGGTCCTGCCAGGCCCAGTTGCTCGCCAAGGCGGCCGGACAGGTCGTCCACATCGACCCGGATCAGGCGAAGCTCACCTACACGCAGGTCGGCACCGAGCTCGCCGGCTGGGTGCAGTTCCAGCCCCTGTACGACCTGATCGTCCGGGAGCAGCCCGACCTGCTCGACTGAGCGGGGCAGCCGGCGTTAGCCCTTTCGGGTCCTTTTCGTCCGAAGAACCACCGGGGCGCTCAAGCGCACGGGTCAGCGGTCGATGACGCGGAGTGACGGATAGTCACCCAGCGTTAGGACTCCCGGCCCATGCGATTCCGGCGCCTCACCCGACTCGCCACCGCCGCCGCGCTCGTCGCGGCGCCGACGCTGGCCAGCGCGCTGCCGGCGGCGGCCGCCACCGGGATCACGCTCAACCCGTTCGAAGCCCGCCTCGTCGTCGACGTCAACGCCGCCCGGGCCCACGCGGGTCTGCCGCCGCTGACGGTCGCCGGGGGGACCACCGAGGTCGCCCGCACGTGGACCGGACAGCTAGCCGCGGCGGGCGCGCTGTCGCACAACCCGAACCTGGTCGATGACCTGGCGAGCCACGGCTCGCCGAACTGGACCTTCGCCGCCGAGAACGTCGGCTTCGGCCCGGCGAGCAGCGCCGACACGCTCTTCACCGCCTACATGAACTCCGCGCCGCACCGGGCGAACATCCTCGCCCCGCAGGCCCGCTACCTCGGCGTCGGCGCGGTGAGCACCAACCTCGACGGCGCGGCCACCGAGTTCAACACGCTCGACTTCGTCGACAGCTACAGCGGCCCGGGCGTCAACCTGGAGAACCCGCTCGCCACCCGCGCCGCGAGCAGCGCGAGCGACATCGTCGACCTGCGCGCCGGGATCGCCCAGTTCAGCACCCTCGCCGGCGGTGGGGCCACCAGCACGCAGCCGTACTTCGCTCCGACCACCCTGGGCACCGCGGTTCGCTGGGCGATGCGGGCCGGCCGCACCGGCGGGGTGGCCTTCCTCGGTCACGACCCGATGAACCTCACCGGCCGGGGCACACTCAGCCTGCACGTCGCGGCCAGCGACCCGCGGCACGTGGCGCTCCCCGCGATCGTCTACCTGGCCACCCCGAACAGCCGGGTCCGGCTCGGTGTCATCGACCTGACCCCGGGACCGAGCTGGGTCGGGCTCGTGGTGCCGGCCGCCGACCGGGTGTCCGGGGCCCGGCTGACGATCTTCATCCCGTCCGGCGAGCTCGCTGCGGTGGGCGGCTCGGCGACCGTCGCCCTGTACGAGGTTCGCGGCGAGTAGTCCAACCGACGGCGCCGGGCTCAGGCGCCGACGGCGTGCACCCCGCCATCGACGTGCACGATCTCCCCGGTCGTGGCCGGGAACCAGTCGGAGAGCAGGGCCACGCAAGCCCGCGCCGCCGGCCCGGTGTCGGCAACGTTCCAGCCCAGCGGGGCGCGCTCACCCCACACCGCCTCGAACTGCTCGAATCCGGGGATGCTCTTGGCCGCCATCGTCTTCAACGGCCCGGCGGCGACCAGGTTGACCCGGATCCCGCGCGGCCCGAGCTCCCGGGCCAGGTAACGCGCGGTCGACTCGAGTCCGGCCTTCGCGACCCCCATCCAGTCGTACCCCGGCCACGCCATGCGGGCGTCGAAGTCCAGCCCCACGAGCGACGAGCCGGGGCCGAGCAGCGGCAGGCAGGCTCGGGCCAGTGCGACCAGGGAGTAGGTCGACACGTGGACCGCCGTCGCCACGTCCGGCCAGCCGGTGTGCAGAAAGTTCCCGCCGAGCGCGGTGTCCGGCGCGAATCCGATGGCATGCAGGACCCCGTCGAGAGCGAACGAGCGCGCCCGCAGCACGTCGGCTAGCCCGTCCAACTGAGCACCGTCGGTCACGTCCAGTTCGAGCACTTCGGTGGGCTCGGGCAACCGGCGGGCCACCCGCGTCGTGAGCGAAAGGCCCCGGCCGAACCCGGTGAGCAGCACCTGCGCCCCCTGCTCCTGCGCGATCCGGGCCACCCCGAACGCGATCGAAGCCTCGGTGAGCACCCCGGTCACGAGCAGCCGCCTGCCCTCGAGTAACGCCACGTGCGGGTTCCTTCCGTGTGTCTAGTGCCCCATGCCCAGACCGCCGTCGACCGGGACGACGGCACCGGTGATGTAGGCGGCCGCGTCGCTGGCCAGGAAGGTGACCACTCCGGCCACCTCCGCCGGGGTGGCGTAGCGGCCGAGCGGGATGGACGCCAGCAGTTCCGCTTTGCGCGAGGCGGTCAGCCCCGCGGTCATGGCGGTGTCCACGTAACCCGGCGCCACGACGTTCGCCGTGATCGAGCGGGAGCCGAGCTCACGGGCGAGCGAGCGGGCGAAACCGACCAGGCCGGCCTTGCTCGCGGCGTAGTTGGCCTGCCCCGGGGAGCCCGACAGTCCGACGACGCTGGAGATGAACAGCAGCCGGCCCCAGCGGGCCCGGAGCATCCGGGTTGCCGCCCGCTGCGCGACCCGGTAGGCCCCGGACAGGTTGGTGTCGAGCACGGCGGCCCAGCTCGCCTCGGTCATCCGCAGCAGCAACCTGTCGTCCGTGACGCCGGCATTGGCGACACACACCTCCACCGGACCCTGCCCGGCCTCGACCTCGGCGAAGGCGGCTTCGACCTCGTCCGGCTTGGTCACGTCGCAGCGCACCGCGGGCAGCCCATCGGGGGGCGCCGAGTCGCGGTAGGTCACCGTCACCAGGTCGTCCTGGGCCAGGAAGGCCCGGGCGACGGCGAGGCCGATCCCCCGGGTGCCTCCGGTGACCAGCACCGAGCGTTGTCCCACCGGGCGGAGTCTAGGCGGCCATCCGGCGGCTGCCGCGCGGCATCCGGGGGGTGACCAACCGGAGCGGATCGGGACAGCCCGGACGGTTTCGATCCGCGGAATCCGCCGAATGGCGCCCCCCGCGGACCCCTCCGGTCGGCGGCACGGCTGCGGCCGGCCGGATCTCCGCGCCCGGCCGTGGCCCCGCCGAAACCAAGGTGAGCCCCCAGAAAGGACCCCGACCATGAGCCCGAGCCGCGCCCCAGTGTCAATCCAAGAGCGCCCGCACGGCACCTTCGTCCAGCTCCGTGGCGAGGTGAACGCGGGCGACGACCTCGACTTGCTCCGTCGCACGCTGCTCGGCGCTCATCCGCGCGGAGCCGAGGTGATCGTGGACGCGGCCGAGGTGACCGGTCTCACCGACGACCTGTTGGCGTTGCTGTGGGCGGGCCTGGTCTGGATCGAGGAGAACGAGGCCACGTTCACCCTGAGCGCCGCCTCCACGATCGTCAGCGCCCGACTGTCCGAGCTGGGCCTGGACGGGGAGCTCCCTGACCTCGAGCCGGCCGAGGTTGTTCCGGCACCGCGCCCGGCGACCGACTGAACTGTGGGCTCAGGCCGTGTCCTCGATCCGGAAGCCCAGCTTGAGCTGCACCTGGAAGTGATTGACCTCGGAGTCGCGGATGTAGCCGCGGGTCGCGACGACCTCGAACCAGTCCAGGTTGCGGACGGTTTGCGACGCCCGGGCGACGCCGTTGCGGATCGCCTGCGCGGGCGACTCCTCGCTGGTCCCGACAATCTCCGTGATGCCGTAGGTATGGCTGCTCACCGGACACCTCCATGTGCCTTGGGGTAGAGGACCGGACGCTACCGGCTGCCCGGCTGCCCTGTACGGGGCCCGGGGCGCCGTGTATAAAAAGTCTCAGTGCCGCCCGACCCCCGGACGCGGTGTCGGGCGGCTGCCCCCGTGGCCGCCCGACACCGCCCGGCCGCTTGACAGACTGGACCGGTGACGACGTCGCCGGTGTGCTCGGCACGCGGCTGCGGAGCCGCGGCGACCTGGTGGCTGGTCTGGCGGAACCCCCGGCTGCACACCGCCGGTCGGGAGAAGCGCTGGGGCGCCTGCGACGAGCACCGCGCGTCACTCGGCGCATTCCTGCGCGCGCGGGGTTTCCTGCTGCGGGTGGAATCCCCCTGAGGCCCGGCGGAGGCCGACCGCTATGGCGTTCTCCGGACGTACGGCGCATGCTGGAGCAGGCCGGATCCGAATCCCGGCCCGAGGGTGATGGACATGCACTTGGCAATTCTCGCGATCGGCATCGTCATCGGAGTGCTCGCGGTGATCGGCCTGATCAGCGTCGCGCTGTCGGTCCGGGTCGTCCAACAGTTCGAGCAGGGCGTCGTCTTCCGGCTCGGTCGGCTCCGTGAGGGCGTCCGCCAGCCGGGGCTGGCGGTCATCGCACCGTTCGTCGACCGGCTACAGAAGGTCAACATGCAGATCACGACGATGAGCGTCCCGGCCCAGGACGGCATCACCCGGGACAACGTCAGCGTCCGCGTCGACGCGGTCGTCTACTTCCGCGTGGTGGACGCCGCAAAGGCGCTGGTAAACGTCCAGAACTACCTCTACGCGGTCTCCCAGGTAGCGCAGACCTCACTGCGATCGGTCATCGGGCGCAGCGAGCTGGACGAACTGCTGTCCAACCGGGAGAAGCTCAACGCCGAATTGACCGCCATCATCGACGCGCCGACCGAGGGGCCCTGGGGGGTCAAGATCGAGCGGGTCGAGCTCAAGGACGTAGCCCTCCCCGAGACGATGAAGCGGTCGATGTCGCGCCAGGCGGAGGCGGAGCGGGAACGGCGAGCCCGGATCATCGCGGCCGACGGGGAGTTCCAGGCCTCGGAAAAGCTGGCCCAGGCGGCAGCGGCGATGGCCGCCGACCCCGCCGCGCTCCAGCTCCGCCTGCTCCAGACCGTGGTCGAGGTCGCGGCCGAGAAGAACAGCACCCTCGTGATGCCGTTCCCGGTGGAGCTGCTGCGTTTCCTCGACCGCGCCGCCGGTGGAACCGCGCCGCCGGTGAAACCGGCGGTGAGCCTGAACGGCGAGCCCGCGCAGGAGTACACCCCGACGTAAGCGGGGTACACCCACCGCATGAAGCGCGTGGACCGGGTGCTCGGCGCTGTCGACGGGTTCCAGAAGGCGCATCCGGCGCTGGGCTTCCCGCTCGCCGTAATCAAGAAGTACGGTGACGACCAGACCGGCAACCTCGCGGCGCTGCTCGCCTGGTACGCGCTGGCATCGGTGTTCCCGTTGCTCCTCGTCCTGGTCACCGTTCTGGGCATCGTCCTGCGCGGGGATCCCGGGCTCCAGGCGAGTGTGCTCCACTCGACCTTCGTGCATTTTCCGATCATCGGTACGCAGCTGCACAACAACATCCACTCGCTGAACCGGGCCGGGTTCGGACTCGCGGTCGGCCTGGTCGGCACCTTCATCGGGGCCCGGGGCATAGCCAACGCGGCGCAGAACGCCTTCAACAGCATCTGGGAGGTCCCCTACAAGCAGCGCCCGGGCTTCCCGAAGAACCTGCTGCGTTCGGTGGCGCTCGTTCTCATCGTCGGCGTCGGAATCATCGTGACGACGGCGCTGTCCGGGCTCGGCGGTGGCTCCGGAACGTTCGGGGTGGGTCTGCGGGTCGGCGCGGTCGCCGTGGCCTTCGTACTCAACGTCGGGCTGTTCCTGCTCGCCTTCCGGTTGGCAACCGCACCGGAGGTGGCGACCCGCGACCTGCGGCTCGGAGCGCTGCTCACCGCTGTGGTCTGGCAGGTCCTCCAGTGGCTGGGCGCCTTCCTCGTCGCGCGCTACCTCAAGCACGCCAGCGAGGTCTACGGACTGTTCGGCCTGGTGCTCGGGTTGATGTCGTGGATGTACATCCAGGCCCAGCTCACCCTGTACGCGGTCCAGATCGACGTGGTGCGCACCCGGCGCCTGTGGCCGCGCACCTTCCTCGGACCGGCCCGGACCGGCACCGACGAGGCGGCGCTCACCAGCTACGGCAAGGTCGAGGAGCGAACGGCGGAGGAAACCGTCGACGTCGGCTTCCAATAGCTCGGCGGCGCCCTGGCCCGGACAGGATGCGCCGACTAGTGGGACGATGCGCCGATCGATGGGAGGACGAGCATGGCGCGCTATCTCGTGACCGGGGCGACCGGATTCGTCGGCCGGCATCTCGTGGAACGCCTGCTCGGCCGCGACGACGCCGAGGTGATCGCCCTCGTCCGCGCCGGATCCCGGACCAGGCTCGCCGAACTGGCCCGCGGCTGGCCGGGTGGCGAGCGGGTCACGCCCCTTCAGGGGGACCTCACCAAGCCGCAGCTCGGCCTGACCCGGGCCGCCCTCGGCCGGCTCACCGGCCAGGTCGACCACTTCGTCCACCTCGCCGCCATCTACGACCTCACCCAGGACACCGCGACGAACGAGCGGGTCAACGTCGAAGGCACCCGACGGGTCGTCGAGGTGGCCGCGCGGCTCGCGGTCGGCTGCCTGCACCACGTTTCCTCGGTCGCCGTCGCCGGGGACCACCGCGGCCGCTTCTCCGAGGCCGACTTCGACACCGGGCAGGGCCTGCCCTCGGCCTACCACCGGACGAAGTTCGAGGCCGAGCGGCTGGTTCGCGAGCAGGGCACGGTTCCCTGGCGGGTCTACCGCCCCGCGATCGTCGTCGGCCATTCCCACACCGGGGCGATGGACAAGATCGACGGCCCGTACTACTTCTTCCCGACCTTCCGCCGGCTCGCCGGGCTCCCCGGCCGGCTGCCCCTGGTCCTCCCGGAGATCGGGAACACCAACATCGTCCCGGTCGACTACGTGGCCGACGCGATGGACTACCTGATCCATGAACCGGGCCTCGACGGCCGCGCCTTCCACCTGGTCGCTCCGCGAGCGCAGAGTTTCCTCGACGTCTACAACGCGTTCGCCGCCGCGGCCGGCGCGCCCCGGGTCGCGGTGCGGATCGGGGGCCGGGCGGTGGGCACCGCGCGGACCCTGGCCGACCGGGTCGGGCTCGGCCGGATCGTCGGCGGGCTGGCCGGTGGCGTCGCCGCGCTGCCCGGTGCCGACCTGGTCGCCGATCTCGTCGTGGACGCACTCGGCATCCCGGCTGAGGTCCTCCCCCACCTGACCTTCCCGTCCGACTTCGACACCGCGGCCACCGCGCGGGCACTCGCCGGGAGCGGCTTGCGGGTGCCCGAACTCGACAGTTACGCCGACCGGTTGTGGCGGTACTGGGCCGAACATCTGGATCCGGACCGGGCCCGGCGGCGCCGGCCGGGCGGCCCGCTCGCCGGGCGCACGGTCATCATCACCGGCGCCTCGTCCGGCATCGGGCGGGCCGCCGCGCTCGGCGTGGCCAGCGCTGGCGGGGTGCCGCTGCTCGTCGCCCGGCGGACCGAAGCGCTCGAGGAGGTGCGCGGGGAGATCGAGCGGTCCGGCGGGCGTGCCTACGTCTACTCCTGCGACATCACCCAGCCGGAGTCGGTCGACGCGCTGCTCAAGGAGCTGCTCGCCGACCACGAGGGCATCGACATGCTGGTGAACAACGCCGGTCGGTCGATCCGGCGTTCGGTCCAGCTGTCCTACGATCGTTTCCACGACTACGAGCGCACCATGTCGCTCAACTACTTCGGGGCGGTCCGGCTGATCCTCGGCCTGCTCCCGCACATGAGCCAGCGCCGCTTCGGCCACGTCGTCAACATCTCCTCGATCGGGGTCCAGGCCAATCCGCCCCGGTTCTCCGCCTACGTGGCCTCCAAGGCGGCGCTCGACGCCTTCAGCAAGGTGGTCGCGAGCGAGACCTACGGCGACGGAATCACCTTCACGACCGTGCACATGCCGCTGGTCCGGACTCCGATGATCAGCCCCACCAAGCTCTACGACGCGTTCCCGGCGATCAGCCCCGACGAGGCGGCGGACCTGGTCCTCGATGCCCTGGTGGGACGTCCCAAGCACATCGGCACGAAGCTGGGGACGACCGCCGAGGTGCTCTACGCGCTCGCACCGCGGGCGGTCGATGCCGTGCTCCACGTGGCGTACCGGACCTTCCCGGACTCCGCGGCGGCCACCGGGGATCCGGCCGGACGCCCGCCGGCCGCGACGATGCCGCGGGCCGCGCACGCGTTGATCCGGCTGCTCCCCGGCGTGCACTGGTAGGGGCCGACCCCACTCAGGCGCGCATGCTCCCGGGCACGTTCTGACACGACTTGACGGTGAAGGTGTGCTTCTGGGTGACCCCGTGGTAGGTGGCCCACAGCACGTAGGGCTGGCCCGAGGCGAGGGTGGAGATCATGTACGCGTCGCCGTACATCTGTGCGACGCCCCAGCCCTGCAACGGCTTCGAGCCGTCCGGGGTCAGCTGGCTCCACGCGTAGATGGTCCAGCCGCTCGAGGTCGGGTGGCCGGAGAAGTCGTACAGCTTGCCCTGCACAGTGCCGGCGGTGCCGCCGCTGACGCCGCACTTCAGCGGCGCGAGCAGGCGGATGTTGGACGTGCCCGGCTTGATCGCACGCCGGTTGACGAACCCGTAGCGGCTGGTGTCGATCGGGCCGTCGCAGGTGGCGCAGTTCTTCGGCTGGTTCGTGCGGGTCCATACCTCGATCCACACCGCGGCCGCGTTCGACGGCAGCGGTGGAGTGATCCAGGACTGCGACTTGCCGGGCGGGTTCGGCACGCCCTGCCCGGAGATCCCCTTGTTGAACCACAGATCGATTCCGTAGGCGCTGGTCGCGCAGCCGTTCAACCCGATCTTGTGGTTGTACCTGTCGACGATGTCGAACCCGACCTGGGCGTTGATGTCCCGACCGTCCTGGCCGGCGAGGATCCCGGACAGGCGCTTTCCGCTGGACCCCGCGCAGCCGCTGGCGTGCGCGGCGGGCGCCAGCGAGACAACGGCCGGCCCGAGGGCGGCAAGGGCGGTGAGCAGCACGAGCAGACGGCGACGCAGCACGGAAAGCCTCCTGACCCAAGGTCGACCCCGGGGACTTAATTGTTCATCGACAACCGGGGGGGCCGGTCTTCAGTGACCGAAGGGAGGAGCAGGTTCCGTCCGTTCGGCCGAGGCGGGGCGCAGACCGCCCGACAACCGCAGGAACCCGACATTCGACGTGCAGGTCGAACCCGCCGGCATGGGCTCCGCCGGGCAGCCGGAGCCCAGGCCCGGGGCTAGCGGGGCGGCCCGCCGCTGGGCCGCCTGGTATTCCGCCTCGCTGATCGTCTGATCCGGCGGTGGCGGCGAGACGCGTACCGCCTCGCCGATCCGGCTGATCGTCACGTCCGTCGACACCGTGACCGCCCCCGCGGTGGGGCCGGGCATCCGCTGGACCACCAGGATCCGCCGCACCAGGGCCGACCCGTCGAGATCGATGATCATCGTGGTGGTCGCCATTCCCGGGACCGCCGGCCCGGTCGGAGCCGCCGGTGGGACCAGGTAGCGCCGTCCGGTGCGGCTCACCATCCCGATCGGGATCGCGTCGAAGTCGCCGGTGACCGACCCGACGACGGCCCCGGGATCTGCGACCCCGACCTGCACCCAGCGGGCATCGGCGGCCAGCCCGTACGTGGCCCGCAGGCCCGGATCGATGCTCTTGTAGTACACGTTGCCCACCACCCGCTGCTCGGTCGCCGCGGCGCCTCCGACCCGCTCGACGATCCGCAGGCTGCCGGCCAGGAGGTCCACGTCGCCACTGGACCGCACCGGCGCCGGCTCACCGGCGGCGGAGGGGCCGGCCGTCGGGAAGGTCGTGGTCACCGTCGAGACGAAATGGAACGACCCGGCGAAGCTCCGCCAGAGCGCGGTCCGCAGTGACACGGCGGCGGCCGGGGAGGTGTCCGGCGGATCCGGCCGTTCCAGCCGTACCCCGAGGCTGACGAGCGCGACCAGCAGCGTCAGCGAGCAGAGGGCGGCGATCGGGCGGACCGGTCCCGACCGGACGGGCCGGGCATCCCCGAGGTCGACAATGTCCACGACCGTCAAGCCCGCCGGGCCAGGGCGGCCCGCGCGAGCGGGCGCCCACCGGTCAGCACCAGCCGGGGCCTGGTCACCAGCACGCCGAGCGCCCAACCGAGGGTGAATCGGCCGGCCAGCCCCTGGCTGAACTGGCGCGGGCCGAGCCGCCCGAGCAGTGCCAGGGCGCGATCCCAGTCGTCGTCCCGATATGCGCTGATCCGGGTGTGCAGCGCATAGGCGAGCTCCAGGTCGCGGCCCACGGCGCGCTGCCAGGCCGCCGGGTATTCGGCTTCCCGGCCGGCCGCGACCGCTCTTCCGGCCAGCTGCCCGGCCAGGATGGCGTAGCGGATCCCCTCCCCGACCAGCGCGGAGCCCTGCCCGGCGGCATCCCCGACGGCCAGCACGCCGTCAGTGACGAGCCCGGCCGCCCCAGGCGCGATCACCGGCATCAGCCCGCTGTGCAACTCGAGCGGGCCGGAGTCCGACGCCGCCAGTGCCGGGATCCGGCCCAGGAGCCGATCCAGCAGAACGCGGGGCTCGGCCGCGGTGTCCGGACGCAGGACGCCGACCCCGACCCGGACCCGCCCGGCCCCGCAGGGGAAGGCCCAGCCGTACCCGGAGGGGGCGGCCTCGTCCCCGACGATGAGCATCGCTTCGTCCTGGTCGTAGCGCGGCGCGTGCAGCTCGACCTCCATCCCCACCGCGCTGCGCGCCGCCACCCCGCGCAGCCCGGCCGCCCGCGCCACGAGGCCGGTCTGACCGCTCGCATCGATAACGGTGCGGGCGGGCAGGTCCTCCGCGGCGTGGAACGGATCGCGTACCCGTACGCCGCGCACCCGGCCGGCCTCGACGAGCGGCCCCATGACGTGCGCGCGGAGCCGGATGCCCGCCCCCGCGTCGAGCGCACGCTGGGCCAGCCACTGGTAGGTGCGCCGGACGTCGAGCACGCAGGCGACCGGCCGGCGGTAGCTCATGACCAGCTGGCTGCCCGGCCCGACCATCCTGATCCGCCGCACCGGCCACCAGCACTCCGCGGGGACACCGAGCCGGCGCAGCGGGCCGATGAAGCTCCCGCCGCTGGTCCGGACCGGCTCGCCGATCGCGGAGCCACGCTCGAACACGACCACCCGCCGGCCGCCGGCCGCGGCCGCCCGGGCCGCGGACAGACCGGCCGGGCCGCCGCCGACCACAGCCACGTCCAGGTTCCGCACCCGGTCAGCGTCGCAGACCGGTCCGCGGCATCGATAGCCTCGACCCCGGAGGTCGGATGAAATCCCCGGAACGGCGCCTGTTCGAGCCCGAACACCGGCTGTTCCGCGAGTCGTTCCGCGACTTCGTCGGGCGGGAGATCACCCCGTTCCATCGGGCCTGGGAGGCGGCGGGCATCGTCGACCGCTCCGCATGGCGGGCCGCCGGCACCGCCGGCTTCCTCGGGATCGCCATCCCCGAGCGATTCGGCGGCGCCGGGATCGACGACTTCCGCTTCAACGCGATCATCGGCGAGGAACTGGTGCGGGCCGGAGCCTCCGGGGTGATGTTCACCCTGCACAACGACGTCGTACTGCCCTACCTGCTGGCATACGCGACCGAGGAACAGCAGGCCCGCTGGCTACCCGCGGTCGCCGCCGGCGAGGCGATCCTCGCGATCGCCATGACCGAACCGGGGACCGGCAGCGATCTCGCCGGCATCAGGACGACCGCGGTCCGCGACGGCGACAGCTATCTGCTGTCCGGGGCCAAGACGTTCATCTCCAACGGGCAGCTCGCCGACCTCGTCATCGTCGTCGCCCGGACCGACCCCGCTGAACCCCACCGTGGGCTCAGCCTGCTGGTCGTCGAGCGCGACATGCCCGGGTTCGTCCGCGGCCGCAACCTGGAAAAGATCGGGATGCACGCCCAGGACACCTCAGAGCTCAGCTTCGACGACGTCCGGGTGCCGGTCGCCAACCGGCTCGGTAGCGAGGGCGACGGTTTCCTGGCGTTGATGGGGAACCTGCCGCAGGAGCGGCTGACGATCGCGGTCGCCGCGGTCGCGAGCGCGGAGAACGTCCTCGAGCGCACCCTCGAATACGTCAAGTCGCGCACGGCGTTCGGAAGGCCGATCGGCTCGTTTCAGGCGAATAGATTTCTGCTCGCCGAGCTGCACACGGAAGTGCGGATCGCCCGGGTGTTCCTCGACGACTGCCTGCGCGCGCACCTGGCCCGCGAACTCGATGTGGAGACCGCGGCTATGGCCAAGTGGTGGTGTACGGAGCTGCAGCTCAAGGTGATCGACCGCTGCCTGCAACTGCACGGTGGCTATGGCTACATGCTCGAATACCCGATCGCCCGAGCGTTCGTCGATTCCCGGGTGCAGACCATCTACGGCGGCACGACGGAGATCATGAAAGAGATAGTGGGCCGGGGCCTCGGCCTGTGATCGCGGCTGACCCACGGTGGTAGGGCATGATGAATCGGTGTCCACCGACGACGCCGGACAGGCCTTCGAGCAATGGCAGGGCGCCCGCCGCGCCCTCGATCACGCCCTCGACGACTTCCTCGCCGACCGCGGGTCAACCCGCACGGTGTTCGTGCGGGTGGCGGAGTTGCGGCGTTCGGAGGAAGTGGCCTGGGCCGCGCTGCAACAAGTCGTTGCCGAGGGCGGTATCGATCCCGATTCCGTGGCCTGACCCATCCCGCTTTCCCCGGTGAACTTCGATGCGGCGACCGCGGTTCGCCCCACGTCCGGCGGCGGCTACCTGGCCGAGTTGGACCCGCAGTGGTCGATCGGCGGCCGGCCGCACGGAGGTTATCTGCTAGCGGTCCTCGGCCGGGCCGCCGGGTCGGCGCTCGCCGCGGCCGGTGCCGAGCATCCGCATCCCTGGGCCGGGAGCGCGCACTACGTGTCCTCGCCGGCCGCCGGGCCGGCCGAGATCGAGACCGAGTTGCTGCGGGTCGGGCGCTCGGCAAGCCAGCTTCGGGCCCGGCTGAGCCAGGGCGGCCGCACCCGCGTGGAGGCCCTGTTCACGATGGGCCGGCTGGAACCGTCGGACCAGCCGTGGTGGGTGGACGAGCCGGCGGTCGAACTGCCGCCGCTCGCCGAATGCGTGCACCTGCCGGCGCCGGGCCCGGGGATCGGGGTGGAGCTGGCGATCCATCAGGTCGTCGACCAGTGGCTCGATCCGGCCTGCCTCGGCTTCGCCTCCGGTCGACCCACCGGGCGGCCCGAGATGCGCGGTTGGCTCGGTTTCGCCGACGGCCGGGCCCCGGACCCGCTCGGGCTGCTGATGGCCCTCGACGGGCTCCCGCCGGCCACCCTCGAGCTCGGCACGACCGGTTGGGTGCCGACCCTCGAGCTCACCTGCTACATCCGGGCGCTTCCGCAACCCGGACCGCTGCGGGTCCGGCAACGGGCCCGACTGGTGCAGTCCGGGTACGTCGACGAGGTCTGCGACATCTGGGACAGCTCGGGACGGCTGGTCGGCCAGGCCAGCCAGCTCGCTGGCGTTCGGTTGAGCGGGCCGCCGGCCGGCCAGGCCTAGGCTGGCCGGCATGAGCAACCCCGGGGAGATGCTGCTTTCGCTGGTGCCCTTTGCCCGAACCCTCGGGGTGAGCTTCGACGAGGTCTCCGCCGGGCGAGCGGTGGCGCGGCTCCCCGACCGCACCGACCTGCACAACCATGTCGGTGGCCCGCACGCCGGCGTCTTGTTCTCGCTGGGCGAAACGGCTTCCGGCGCGGTGATCCTGGCCGCCTATGCGGACCTGATCGAGCGGGCGCTCCCGGTCGCGGCGGGCGGGGAGATCCGGTACCGGGCGATCGCCCAGGGGGAGGTCACTGCCGAGGCGGTGCCACAACGGGGCCGCGCCGAGGTGCTCGCGGAACTCGATGCGGCCGCGGCCGGGACCGGCAAGCCGCCGCGGATCCCGGTCGCCGTGACGATCCGGGACCTGGCCGGGAACACGACCGCCGAGATGTCGGTGACCTGGGCGCTGCGGCCCAACGGCGCAGCGGCGCCGGCCGAGCTCAGTGTCCGAACAGCACGAACGCGACCACGACGATGATCGCCGCGACCACCGGCCAGACCGGGATGAAGGCGAGCTTGCGACGCTGATTTCGTTCCGCCACGGCGGGACTGGGGGCGCGATCGGTTGCCATACCCGGTTCCTCCCCCGGCGCGAGCGCCGTCAACCGGGCTCGACGTGGAAAGCCCCGCTCGCCCGGACCGGTCGCGGCGCCCCGAGGCCGGCCAGGTGGGGCATCTGCCAGCGTGCGAATCCGTCGGGACGGCGTCGCCATGCAGCGAGCCTCGAGCCGGATCACGGAGAGGTGGACAACCCCTAGGTGCCCCGTTTCGGGCCGCTGCCACGGGCCTGCTCCCGCTTGTGCCGGTACATGGCCAGGTCGGCGCGCTGCAGCAGCGCCGCCCCGTCGTCGGGATCGGCGTCGTCGGCCAGGGCGATACCGACCGGGAAGGTCACGAAGACCTCCTGGTCGTCGAAGAGCATCGGCTCGGCGAGTGCGGTGACGAGCCGCCCGGCGAGCAGATGCGCGTCGGCCGGGGCAGCCAGGTCGGGGCAGAGGATCGCGAACTCGTCGCCCCCGAGCCGGGCGGCGGTGTCGGCCGCGCGGAGATGGCTGGTCAACCGGCCGGCCAGCCGGGTGAGCAGCTCGTCACCGGCCGCGTGGCCGAACCGGTCGTTGACCTGCTTCATCGCGTCGACGTCGCCGTAGAGCACGGCGAGCGGCGTCCTGGTCCGCCGGCGGCGGCGCAATTCGAGGCAGAGCCGGTCGAGGAACAGGGCGCGGTTGGCCAGCCCGGTCAACGGATCGTGCAGGGCTCGGTGGCGGATCGTTTCGAGCTCGCAGGCGAGATCGGTGATGTCCCAGGCGTGCAGGTGCAGCAGCCCGTCCGGGTTGTGGGCGTGGTCGTAGAGGACGACGTCGAGGTGCCGCGGAGGCCCGTCGTGCATCCGGAACCGCAGCCGGCCCCGGGCCCCGCTGCCCGGCTGCCCGCAGGCGGCGAGGACGAGCTGGGCGAGCCGGGGGCGATCCTCGACGACGACGACGTCGATCAGCGGTGTCGCGACCAGGGTGCCGGGGTGCAGCCGGCGCGCCGACAAGGTCTCGAAGACGATCCGGCCCCGGTTGTCGATGGCGAGCAGCAGCTGCGGCATCGTCGCCAGTACAAGGTCGGCAGGCGGCGCCGCGCTCGCGTCCAGCTCGGACATCCGGTGCTCCCGGTGACCAGGGGGCCGACCCGCGGCCAGGCGGGCACAGCCAAACGGGCGGGCCTGGCTCGCCACTCGCTCCCCGAACGGTCTAGGCAACCGGATGTCTCCGCGCCGCACCACGGGTCTCTCCCGATGGCCGGCCGGTGAGGACCGTTCGGATCACAGCGTCCCAGGGCGGCGTGTCGGCCGCCCTGCCACCGACAGTTCGCCGGCGTTCCCGCTAACGGTAACCGTTGCGCGCCGCTGCCCCGATCCGGTATCCGGCGCAATCCGGGCGCCATCGGGTTGGTACATCCGGCGGAAGGAAGAACCCGGGCGGCGTCGAAGGGAGGCCCGCCCGTTCAGGTTCGGGTCAGGTTGGCGGCGCAGGCTGGTCGCCGTGAACGCATGGATCGACGAGGCCGCCTGCCGCGGCATGGACACCGAGCTCTTCTTCGCCCCACCCGGTGGCGGCGGGGTGGTCAGCAGCCGGCGAGCCCTGCTGGTCTGCGAATCCTGCCCGGTGCAGGCGAACTGCCTGCACCTCGCGCTGGACAACGGCGAGCAGTACGGGGTGTGGGGCGGGACGACGCCGGAACAGCGCGAGCCGCTGGTCCGCGCCCGCCGCGTGTCCTGAGCTATTCAGTCGGGTTCGACTCCCCCACGCCGACGACGCCGGGCTGCCGGTACAGGCATTCGAACAGCTGGTTGAGCTGGAAGTCGTTGGCGTGGTCGACCCGGAACCGCACGTCGTAGTACCGGCTGGAGCTCGGCGCGCCGGGACCCGGTAGCGGCTCGGCGGTGGTGCCGGGCAGCCCGCTGCACCGGCGCAGCGCGGTCACGTGATCCGCCGGGGAGGCCGACGGCGCGAAATAGACGACCTCCTCGCGCATCCCGAGGCCGCCGGTGAGAT
The DNA here is from genome assembly GCA_035533475.1 of Mycobacteriales bacterium. Lineage (NCBI taxonomy): Bacteria > Bacillati > Actinomycetota > Actinomycetes > Mycobacteriales > Mycobacteriales bacterium. Next base: position 162,474 of record DATLTS010000018.1, read on the forward strand.
GGGAATTGCAGCCGCCGGTGAGCAGTCCCAGGGCCACCGCGCCGACGACCATCCGCAGACCCACACCTCTAGGGTAGGCCGCGCACCCAGGGGAGGACCGGTGGCCGAGCTCATCGAGGACTACGCCCTGATCGGCGACATGCAAACCGCGGCGCTGGTCGGCAAGACCGGCGCCGTCGACTGGCTCTGCGTCCCGCGGTTCGACTCGAGCGCGGTCTTCGCCCGGCTGCTCGGCGAGGCGGACAACGGGCACTGGACCCTCGCGCCCGCCCGCGGCGGCAGCTGCACCCGGCGCCGCTACCGCGGCGACACGCTGATCCTCGAAACCGAGTGGGACACCCCCGACGGGACCGTCCGGGTCATCGACTTCATGCCGCCCCGCGGCGAGGCGCCGGACATCGTCCGGATCGTCGAAGGGGTCTCCGGTCGGGTCCCGATGCGCGGTGAGCTCGCGCTGCGCTTCGACTACGGATCCGTCGTGCCGTGGGTGCGCCGCCAGGACCACCGGATCGTCGCGATCGCCGGACCGAATCTCGTCGCGCTGCGCACTCCGGCGCCACTGCGCGGTCAGGACTTCACGACGGTGAGCGAGTTCGACGTCAGCAAGGGCGAGCGGGTGCCGTTCGTGCTCACCTGGCGGGCCTCGCACCTCCCGGTGCCGACCGAGGTCGACCCGGAGCGCGCACTCAAGGACACCCAGCGGTTCTGGTCGAACTGGATCCGCGGTTGCCACTACGACGGCGAATGGCGCGAGCCGGTGATCCGGTCGCTGATCACCTTGAAGGCGCTCACCTACGCGCCGACCGGCGGCGTGGTGGCGGCGGCCACCAGCTCGCTGCCCGAATCCATCGGCGGGTCCCGCAACTGGGACTACCGCTACTGCTGGCTGCGCGACACGACGATGACGCTGCAGGCCTTCCTCTACACCGGCCTGATCAAGGAGGCCAAGGCCTGGCGGGAGTGGCTGCTGCGGGCGATCGCCGGGGACCCGGCCAAGCTCCAGATCATGTACGGCCTGGCCGGCGAGCGCTACCTGGTGGAGCGGGAGATCGACTGGCTGTCCGGCTATGAGGCGTCGACGCCGGTCCGGGTCGGCAACGCCGCCTCCGACCAGTTCCAGCTCGACGTCTACGGCGAGGTCCTGGACGGCCTGCACACGGCCCGGTGTTCCGGCGTAGCGCCGCTGGCCTCAGGCTGGACGCTTCAGCGCTACATCCTGGACTTTCTCGAGGGCAACTGGCAGCGAGCCGACCAGGGCCTGTGGGAGATCCGCGGTGACCCCAGGCATTTCGTGCACTCCAAGGTCATGGCCTGGGTGGGCTTCGACCGTGCGGTCCAGACCGTTGAAGCCAGCGGCCTGGACGGGCCGGTCGATCGCTGGCGCGCGATCCGGCAGGAGATCCACGACGACGTCTGCCGCAACGGCTACGACGCGGACCGGCACACCTTCACCCAGTACTACGGCGGGAAGACGCTCGACGCCGCGCTGCTGCTGATCCCGCAGGTCGGCTTCCTGCCGCCCAAGGACGAACGGGTCGTCGGCACGGTCGACGCGATCCTCGACGAGCTCTACGTCGACGGCTTCGTCCGCCGCTACGACACCTCGTCCGGCCTGGACGGCCTGGCCGGGCAGGAGGGCGCCTTCCTCGCCTGCTCGTTCTGGCTGGCCGACGACCTGCATCTCATCGGCCGGCGCCGAGAGGCCAGGAAGCTGTTCGAACGGCTGCTGACCCTGCGCAACGACGTCGGCCTGCTGGCCGAGGAATACGACATCGAGCGGCGTCGCCAGCTCGGCAACACCCCACAGGCGTTCAGCCACGTCGGGTTGGTGAGCACGGCCAGGCAGATGTCCCGGCACGGCGCCGGCTCCGGGCGCACCCACCGTCCCGCCCCGCCGCACCATGTGGAACACCGCAAGCGGACCGAGGGCTGAGGCCGGCCGCGCCGACACTAGGCTGTCGCTGGTCCGGAACGTGGAAGGAGTGACCGTGCTCGCGCTCGCCCCGGAGACCGTCTCGTCGATCGCCCTGCTGCTGCTGTCGCTCGGCGTCCTCGTCGCCGGCGTGGTGGTCGGGAAATGGCTGTCGACCGCGGCGAACTCGGTGGTTCGCTTCGCCTTCCCGCTGATCGCCGCCGCCACCCTGTCCGCGTTCGGCGTGCTCGTCTACTTCGCCCGGATCAACCGCTAGCCGCAGATGGCGTCGTCCGCACGCCACGCCCTGGCGCGGACCCTCGGCCGGGCGGCCGGTCGCGCCTCGCAGCTCGCCGGCCTCGGCGGTGGGACCACGGTCGGCGGCCGGATCACGCTCGCCCTGGACCCGAACGCGTTGCGGACCGCGGCGGCCGGGCGCGATCTCGCGGTCGTCAGCGGGACCAACGGCAAGACCACGACCCGCACCTTGCTCGTCGCCGCCCTGCGCACCAACGGAACAGTCGTCTCCAACGACGGTGGCGCCAACCTCCCATCCGGGCTGGTGGCGGCGCTCACGGCGGACCGGATCAGCCCGCTCGGTGTGCTGGAGGTCGACGAGCCGTACCTGCCTGCGGTGGTGGCAGCGGTCCGGCCACGGGTCGCCGTCCTGCTCAACCTGACCCGGGACCAACTGGACCGCTACGCGGAGGTCCGCCGGCTGGCCGGCATCTGGCGCAGCGCGGTGCCCGCGGTGCCGGTCGTCGTGGCCAACGCCGATGACCCGCTCGTGGTCTGGGCCGCCGAGGTGGCGCCGGCGGTGCGCTGGGTGGGGGCCGGGCTCGCCTGGCGGCAGGACGCGGTGGCCTGCCCCGCCTGCGGCGACGTGATCAGATCCGACGGGGCCGGCTGGTCGAGCGGCTGCGGCCTGCGCCGTCCGGAACCGGCCTGGGTGCTCACCGCGACCGGCCTGCGGGACCCGGCCGGCGTCGAGCACCCGTTGCGCCTCGCACTGCCCGGAGCGGCGAACCGCGGGAACGCGGCGCTCGCCGCCGCCGCCGCCGCCGAGCTCGGCGTGCCGCCCGCCACGGCGCTGCCGGCGATCGCGGGGGTGGCCGGTGTCGAGGGGCGCTATGTCGAAACGCGGCACGAGGGGCGCCTGGTGCGCCTGCTGCTCGCGAAGAACCCCGCCGGCTGGCAGGAGGCGCTGTCGCACCTCAGGCCGGCGCCGGCCGGGCTGGTCGTCGCGGTCAACGCCCGGGCGGCCGACGGCCGGGACCCGGCGTGGCTCTGGGACGTCCCGTTCGAGGCGCTCGCCGGCCGGCCGGTAATCGCCAGCGGGGAGCGCTCCCGGGACGTCGCCGTCCGGCTGCGCTACGCCGGGGTGGAACATGAGCGCGTCGACGACCTCCGACGCGCTCTCGCCGCCGCGGACGGCACGAGGATCGAGGCGTTGGGGAACTACACGGCGTTCCAGCAGCTGCGACGGGTCGTGCGGGATGCGCGCTGATTCGCAGCTGGCGGTGGCCCTGATCTACCCCACCCTGCTCGGCACCTACGGGGACGGTGGCAACGCCAGCGTGCTGGCCCGGCGGGCCGAGTGGCGCGGCACGCCGGGCCGGGTGGTCACGGTCGACGTCGACGACCCGCTGCCGGCGTCCGCCGACATCTACGTTCTCGGCGGCGGCGAGGACTCCGCGCAGACGATCGCGGTCGCGCGGCTCGCCGCCGATGGGACGCTCGGGCGGACCACCGCGGGGGTGTTCGCGGTCTGCGCCGGATTCCAGATCCTCGGCGAGACCTTCCTCGACGGGAGCGGCGCGGTTCACCCCGGGCTCGGTCTCCTCGACGCCCGCACCGACCGGCTGCCCGGCCCGCGGGCGGTCGGCGAACTGCTCGCCCGCCCACGCCAGGCCGGCCTGCCGATGCTCACCGGGTACGAAAACCATGGGGGTCGGACCACGCTCGGACCGCTGGCCCGACCTCTCGCCCGGGTCGAGCGCGGGATCGGCAACGGCGACGGCGGCGAGGGCGCCACCCAGGACCAGATCGTCGCCACCTACCTGCACGGCCCCGCCCTGGCCCGCAACCCGGCACTGGCCGACCTGATCCTCGCCCGGGTGCTCGGGCCGCTCGCCCCGCTCGACGACACCGAGGAGGATGAGCTGCGCCACGAACGGCTCGGCTTCGTCCGCCACCGGGGCCGCTGGCGCCGGCAGTACCGCCCGCCGGCCCGGGCCTAGCCGGCCGAGCGGCGCTTGGGCGGCGCTTGGCCCGCCGTAGACCGAGCCTTTACCCGAAGACAGGGAGCCTGGCGCAATGACCCCCGACTGGTTGCTGGGCCGTGAGTGGCGCACCCGCGGCTTCCGGCAGGCCGGCTGGCTGCTGCTGCCGCTGCGTGCCTTCCTCGGCGTCACGTTCACCGTGGCCGCGCTGCAGAAACTGGCCAACCCGGCTTTCTTCAACGCGCACGACCCGACCTCGATCCAGGCCCAGACCCGCTCCTTCCAGCACAACAGCCCGATCGGGGGCCTCGTCGGCATCGCCGCACATCACGCGGCGCTGCTCGGTCTGCTGATCGCGGTCGGCGAGCTCGCGGTCGGGCTGGCCACGACGCTCGGCCTGTGGGCCCGGGCCGCGGCGGTCGCCGGGGCGCTGCTCTCGCTGACCTTCTTCCTCACCGTGAGCTGGAACGCGACGCCGTACTACTACGGGGCGGACATCGTCTTCCTGTTCGCCTGGACCCCCTTCATCGTCACCGGTGCGGCCGGGGTGCTCTCGCTAGACACCGTCGTCGCCGCCCGGGCCCGGCGCGAATTCAAGCTGCGCCCGGAGGCCGCGGTGATCGGACTGACCGCGACCCGGGTCCGGGAGATCTGCCCCCGCCAGGAGCACTGCGGCCTCGGCCGGGACGGCAGCTGCAACCGGGTCAGCCGCTGTCCGGTCCTCGGACATCCGGAAACGCTCCGCGCGGACCTCGCGCTGGAGGTGAACCGCCGGACGCTGCTGCGCGGCGGCCAGTTGGCCGCGGTCGTGGCCGGGGCCGGCGTCGTCCTGGGCGGGTTGACCGCTGCCGCCGGCCGCGTGCTCGGCGGCACGCACGGGGGCAGCGCGCTCGGGAACCCGCTGGCGAACCCGCCCGGGTCGACTCCCGCCGCCACCGGATCGGCGCAGCCGTCGAGCCCACCCGCCAGCGGATCGGCTAACGCCCCCGGCACCGCGATCGGCCGGACCAGCCAGGTCCCGGTCGGCCAGGCCGCCTCGTTCACCGACCCGGCGTCCGGGCAACCGGCCTGGATCGTGCATCCGTCCGGGGTGAAGTTCGTCGCGTTCAGCGCGGTCTGCACGCACGGCGGCTGCTCGGTACAGTTCGACCAGCCCAGCCTGCAGTTCCAATGCCCGTGCCACGGGGGTGTTTTCGACGCGCTCACCGGCCAGGTCATCGCCGGTCCCCCGCCGAGCCCGTTGCCGAGCATTCCCGTCCACATCGTGGACGGGAACATCCGTGTCGACTGAGACCAACGGATCCACCCGCCGCCGGCTGGCGACGATGTTGCTCGGGGGGGCGGTCGCTGTCGCCGGTTGCGCGTCCGGGGCGACACCGGCCGCCGCGCACCACGGGGCGGGTCGGCCCAGCGGGTCGGCCAGCCCGGCCTTCGTTCCGACCGACGCGGTGCCGTTCGCCGGCACCCTGCTGATCGCCGACCGCGGCAACAACCGGCTCCTACAGGTGACGGTGGGCAAGCGCGTGCTGTGGGTCTTCCCCTCGCACAGCGCGGCGGCCCCGGCCGGCGGCTTCTACTTCCCCGACGACGCGTTCTTCATCCGGCAGGCGACCGGGCTGATCTCCAACGAGGAGGAGAACAACACGATCGTCGAGCTCGGCTTCCCCTCCGGGCGGGTGCTCTGGAGCTACGGGCACCCCCGGGTGGCCGGCCGCGCGCCCGGCTACCTCAACCAGCCCGACGACGCCTTCCTGCTCGCCGACGGTGACGTGATCGTGGCCGACGCGCTGAACTGCCGGATCCTCTGGATCGACCCGAGCGGCCACCCGGTCCGCCAGGTCGGCAACGGCAGCTGCGTGCACGACCCGCCGACCAGCCTCGGCTACCCGAACGGCGACACGCCGCTGGCCGACGGCGACATCCTGGTCTCCGAGATCATCGGGTCCTGGGTCACCGACCTGACCCCGCAGGGCGCGTTGCGCTGGACCGTGCACCTGCCGATCGCCTACCCGTCGGACCCGCAGCAGATCGGCCCGGACCGCTACCTGATCGCCGACTACGCCAAACCCGGCGCGATCCTGGAGTTCAACCGCGAAGGCCAGATCCTCTGGACCTACCGCCCGGTCGCCGGGCACGGCATGCTCAACCATCCGAGCCTGGCCGAGATGCTGCCCGGCGGCTTCATCGCCGCCAACGACGACTACCGGGACCGGGTCGTCATCATCGATCCCCGCACCATGACGATCGTGTGGCAGTACGGGATCGACGACCATCCCGGTGCCGGCCCGGGCCTGCTGCACACCCCGGACGGGTTCGACCTGCTCGCCCCGGACAACCGGACCGCGCCAACCCACCCGTGGACCGGCTGATCCGGCGCGCGGCCGGGGTCGGCGTGCTGGCCGTGACGGCGACCGCCTGCGCAAGCGCACCCCGGGCGCTGCCCTTGCCGGTCGCGACGCCGGTCCCCGCCGTGACCCGCAGCCCCGCCGCCCCGCCACGACCCACCCCGCCCCGGCTGGGGCCGCCGTTCGCGGTGGGCATCCGCACGGTCACCATCGTCGACCCGACCAGGTCGACGCCCGCCCGCGGCCCGTCCGGCGCCCATCCGGCCCGGACCCTCACGACCACCGTCTGGTACCCGATCGCCGGCACCGTGCCGCTGCGCCGGGCGTTCCCGCTCGTCGTGTTCGCGCACGGCTTCGACGTCACCCCCGACACCTACCGGCTCCTGCTGGCGGACATCGCCGCCGACGGCTACGTCGTCGCGGCCCCGCTGTTCCCGATCAGCGGCGCCGGTCTTCCCGGGCCGGCCCGGGAAGACGACCTGCCGAACCAGCCCGCCGACCTGTCCGTCGTCATCACGGCAATGCTCGACGCCGGCCGGCCCGGCGGGTGGCTCGCCGGCGCGGTCAACCCGGCGCTGATCGGCGTGGTCGGCCACTCGGACGGCGCCGAGACGGTCGCCGCCATGCTCGTCGTGCCCGCGGACCGGGACCGGCGGGTGTCCGCCTACGTCGTGCTGGCCGGCCAGCTGCCGACCTGGGGCACCGTGGCGCCCTTCCCGACGGCGGTGCTGGTCGAGCAGGGCCGGGCCGACACGATCAACCCCCCGTGGCTGTCCCGCTCGCTGTTCGCCGCCCTGCTCCGGCCCAAGGACTACCTCGACGTGCTCTACGGCAGCCACCTCGAACCGGTCGTGGGCAGCAGTGCCGACGCGGTCGCGGTGCGCCAGACCGTGATCGCCTTCCTGGATGCGGCGCTGCGGCCCTCGCCGACCGCCGGGCTGGCGCTGCGCCGGTGGGGAGACGACCCGGGGGTCACCCTGCTCACCGAGCTCCCCGCCACGGGCTAGTCCCGATCGGTCTCGAACCGGTAGCCGTAGCCGCGCAGCGTGGTGATCAGGTCCGGACTCTCGCCATGGTCGGCGAGCCGCCGGCGCAGCATGCCGACGTGCATGTCCAGGGTCTTGGTCGACCGGTACCAGTTCTCGTCCCAGACCCGGGCCATCAGCTGCTCCCGGGTGACCGCGCGACCGGCCTCGGACAGCAGGGCCTCGAGCAGCGCGAACTCCTTCGGCCGTAGCTCGACCGGCTCCCCACCGATGGTGCAGCGGCGGGCGGCCAAGTCGAGCACCACCGGGCCCACCCGCAGCGCGGCGGGCGCCGGTTCGCCCGGGTCGGCCCCGGTCTCCGCCGGATCGGAGAGGACCGCCTGCCGGCGCAGGTGCGCGCGCAACCGGGCCAACAGCTCACTGAACCGGAACGGTTTGACGATGTAGTCGTCCGCCCCAGCCTCCAGACCGACGACGACGTCGACCTCGGCGTCGCGCGCGGTGAGGATGACGATGACCGTCCCGGGCACCCGGGCCCGCAACTCCCGGCAGAGGGCGACCCCGTCGACGTCGGGGAGGCCCAGGTCGAGCAGCACCAGATCCGGGATGCTCTCGTCGAGCGCGCTCCGCGCCTCGGCGCCGGAGGTCGCCGACGCCACCAGGTAGCCGTGCGCGGCGAGCCCGCGCAGCAGCGGCTCGGCGATGCCCCGATCGTCCTCGACGAGGAGCACCCGCACCGGCGAGCCGGCGTTCATCGGTGGACCGCCGTGGCGGCGGGATCGACCGGCGCGACGGCGCCGTGGGCCGGGAACACGATGGTGAACACCGGCCGCGGCCCGGCGGTGGTCAGCTCGAGCCGGCCGCCGTCGGCTTCGACCAGCGAGCGCGCGAGGGCGAGCCCGATCCCGTGCCCGCGGACGCTCTGGCTGCGCCGGGAGAAGGCCGCGTCCGGATCCCCCACCACCCCGGGCCCTTCGTCGCGTACCTCGATCGCGACGGCGTGACCGGTGCTGCGGGCGGCCACCGTGATCTCGCCGGCGCCGTGGTGCAGGGCGTTGTCGACCAGTACGTCCAGCACGTGGGCCAGCCCGGCGGCCGAGCCGCGCGTCTCGGGCAGCGGGCCGCTCAGCTCGACGGTGAGACGCCGGCCGGCCCGGCGGGCCGGCTGCTCCCACCGGCCGCGCAGGTCGTCGAGCAGCCCGGCCAGGTCGACCGGTACCTGCGGGCGCTCGACGTCACGGGTCAGGGACAGCAGCTGGTCGACGGTGGAGGAGAGCCGGTCCAGCTGCGCGAGGGCCTGCCCGATCACCGGCCGGAGCTCGGAGCCGGGATCCAGCGGCAGGGTCTCCAGGTTGAGCCGCAACGCGGTCAGCGGGGTCCGCAGCTGATGCGAGGCGTTGCTGCTGAACGCGCGTTCCGCATCGAGCAGGGCGCCGAGCCGGCCGGCCGTCGCGTCCAGGGACTGCCCGGCGGCGTCGATCTCGCGGACCCCAGTGTGCTCGGTGCGCACGGTGAAGTCGCCCTCGCCGAGCAGTTGGGCGTTGCGGGAGAGGTTCTCCAACGGCCGGCTGAGCCGCCGGGCGAGCAGGAACGCGGTGCCGCCGGCCAGGAGCAGGATGGCGGCAGCCAGCGCGGCCATCAGCAGCCAGCTGGCCCGCTCGTCCTCCCGCACGTCCCCGGCGCCAACCGCCACCCGGACCGCGCCGGAGCTCGGCTGGTCCGACCGGAGCGACACCGCGACGACGAGCTGGCCGGCCTCCGTCCCGACCTGCTCGCGCCCGGTGGTGGTCGCCGTGGCGGCCAGCGCCGAGCCGGGGGGGCCGGCGCCGGAGATCCGGCGGCCCGCGACGTCGTAGACGCCGATGATCATCGACCGGTCGTCGACGTCCCGGGCAATGGGCAGCGGGGCCGGGATACTTAGCTGGTGCGAGGTCACCAGCGTTTCGTCCGGCACCACCGCGAGCACCCGGCTGGCCTCCCGCTCGAGACCCAGGACCACCCGGTCGTGCTCGATCCGGTTCAGGGCGACGCCCAGCGGAACGCCGAATCCGACAACGGCCGCACCGGTGATGGCCAGCGTCGCGATGAGGATCCGGGAGCGCAGGGAACGCCCAGCGGTCGGGGGCCGGGGTGCGCTCACCCCCCGATGGTAGGAAGCGACCGGGGAGAACGCCCAGCGTTGACCCTCCGTTGGCGCGCGGCTGGGAGTCGGTGGAACCGGCTCTGTCTAGCGTCGTGGCATGCCGGCCGGGACTGACCTCGACGCCGTCGGGGTTGAGGGGAACGCCCGGCTGACCGGGGCCACCGGCGCGCTGCTCCTCCTGCTGCTGTTCGCGGAAGGGGTGACCATCCTGGCGATCCGGCAGCTGATCGGCGTCCATATCTTCGTCGGGCTGCTCCTCGTGCCCCCGGTCCTGCTCAAGACCGGGTCGACCGGTTACCGGTTCCTCCGCTACTACCGGGGGCACAGGCCCTATGTGCGCAAGGGCCCGCCCAGTCTGGTCATGCGGGTCACCGGCCCGCTCGTCGTCGTGTCCACCGTGCTCGTGCTGGCCAGCGGGATCGCGCTGCTGGCCGTCACGCCCGGGGCGCCCGGGCGGCTGGTCGCCGCGCACAAGGTGTCCTTCGCCCTGTGGTTCGCGGTCATGACCGTGCACGTTCTCGGCCACCTCGCCGAAACCGGCCGGCTGGCGGCCCGGGACTGGCGCCGCGGGGGCGACCGGCCCGGGCGGGCGCTGCGCCGCCTCCTCGTCGCGGGCTCGCTGGCCGCCGGCGTCGGTTTGGCGGCCGCCGTGTTCCCGGCCGCCTCGCCGTGGACCAGCGGGCAGTTCCGGCACTCCGTCCACGACCAGGGTCGCTGATGTCGGTCGAGACCGTGCCGGCCCGCACCCAGGCCCGCCGCCCACGATGGTGGCGTCGGCACCGGATCCTCAGCGGGCTGCTCGGCGTCGGCCTCGTCCTGACCCTGGTCGCCGCCCCCTCGCTGATCCCGGCGCTCACCCGCCCGGGGACGGACAGCCTGGCCGCGCGGGTCGCCGAGTGGGCCCGAACGCACGGGTTCTCCTCGATCATCGACTTCGCCGAGCGGATCCGCTACGACCTGAACCCGCCCCAGGTCGGCGGGACCCCGCGCAACGGGCTGCCCAGCCTGCTGGCGATCCCGGTGGCCCCCGCGCGGACCCGGGACCCCCGGGCCCTGCCGCTGCCCGCGCCGATCCCGCCGCTCGCCACACCCGCCCTGCCCGGCGAGGGCAGCTGGCACGTCGTGGCCGGGGTGGCCGCCCTCCCGGCCATGGCAGTGGCCTTCGTCCGGCCGGACACGGTGCACACCAGCTACGTCAGCGGCCTCGTCTGGATGGACCCCAAGCTGCTGGTCTTCGCGCTGCATCCGGGGCTGGAGGACCCGCCGCCCGGCCAGTGGGGCCAGCCCGACACGCTGCCGCCCGGGCAGCGCCACGGTCTGCTCGCCGCCTTCAACTCCGGGTTCCGGCTCTACGCGTCCCAGGGCGGCTATTACGCCTACGGGCACGCCTACGGCGCGCTCCGGACCGGGGCCGCGTCGATCGTCATCTACCGCAACGGCACGGCGACCGTGGGCCAGTGGGGACGCGACGTCACGATGGGCGCCGACGTCGTGGCCGTCCGGCAGAACCTCGACCTGATCGTCGACGGCGGCCGGCCGGTGCCGGGCCTGGATCAGAACGTCCAACAGCGCTGGGGGGCCACCCTCGGCAACAAGTTCTACGTCTACCGGACCGGGATCGGGGTCACCGCGGACGGGGCGCTGGTCTACGCCGCCGGGAACAGCCTTTCGGTATCCACCCTGGCCCAGCTGTTCGTGCGGGCCGGATGCGTGCGGGCGATGGAGCTCGACATCAACCCGGCCTGGGCGAGTTTCGTCCTCTACGACGGTGCGGGCGACCCGGCGAGCCCCAGCCCGCGTAATCTCCTGCCTGACATGCAGGAACCGCCGAACCGCTACTACCAGCCGGTGAGCCGGGACTTCTTCTCGGTCTACAGCGGCGCCTGACGACGTTGGCCAACGACACGATCGCCGAGCCCACCGACCTGACCGTGGATCCCGCCACCCCGCGGTCCGCCGGACCGCTCGTGCTGCTCGCGGCCACCCGGCCACGCCAGTGGCTGAAGAACGTCCTGGTGCTCGCCGCGCCGTTCGCGGCCGGCCGTTGGCTGCAGCCGCACGTCGCGATCGGCGCCGCCGTCGCCTTCGCGGCGATGACGCTCACCGCCGCCGGCGCCTACCTGATCAACGACGTGCGCGACGTCGAGCCGGACCGCCGGCACCCCCGCAAGCGGCTGCGCCCGGTGGCCTCCGGCCGGCTGTCCATCCGGCGGGCCACGGTCGCGGGCGGCGTGCTCCTCGTCGCCGGCCCGACACTGGCCGGGACCGTCAATGGCTGGCAGCTCGTCCTCGTCGTGGCGGCCTACGCGGCGCTCACCCTCGGCTACAGCCGCTCGCTGAAGAACGTCCCGGGGCTCGAGCTCGCGGCGGTCGCGGCCGGGTTCGTGCTGCGGCCGCTGGCCGGCGCGGCGGCCACCGGGGTGCCCCCCTCGGGGTGGTTCCTCGGGGTGGTCTGCGCCGGGGCCCTGATGGTCACGCTCGGCAAGCGCTCCGCGGAGCTCAGCCTGCCGCGGGCCCGGCTGCACCGACCGGCGCTGCGGGGCTACACCGCCGCCGGCCTGCGCCGGGCCCGGCAGGCCGCCGCCGCGGTCATGCTCGGCTGCTACCTCGGCTGGGCGCTGACCCGGCCGTCGGCGATCGCCGTCTCCGCGGGCCTGTCCGCGGTCGCGGTCACCGGCGCGGTCCTGCGCTACGGCTGGTGCAGCGACCGCGGGCTCGGCGGGGAACCGGAGCGGCTGCTCCTCGCCGACCGGCTGCTCCAGGTCTGCGCCGTCGCCTGGCTGGTGGCGTTCCTCGTCGGCCCCGGGCATGTCTAGCCGTCCGCAGGAGTTCACCGGCTGGGGCCGAACCACGCGAAGCCGAGCGCTACTCGTGCACGCGGACAGCGAGGGTGTCGTAAGGCGGATGATGCACCGCCCCATGGCGCACGGTCTCATCGCGCGCGGCCTCGGCCGCAGCTACGGCGACGCCGCCGCGAACGCCGACGGGATCGTGCTCGCGCCGGTGGCGCCCGACGCCGGGGTGGAGCTCGATCCGGCCCGCGGGGTGGTCACCGCCACCGCCGGGACCAGCCTGGGGCGGCTGGTCCGGTACACCCTCCCGCGCGGGTTCACCCTGCCGGTGCTGCCCGGGACGGCTCAGGTGACGCTGGGGGGCGCGATCGCCGCCGATGTGCACGGGAAGAACCACGTCGGGGCCGGTAGCTTCGGCCGCTGGGTCGAGGGGCTCGACCTGGTGGACGGCGCCGGAGCCGCGCGGCGGCTGGGCCCGGGTGAGGACCCGGAGCTGTTCTGGGCCACCGTCGGCGGGATGGGCCTGACCGGGATCGTGACCCGGGCCACGATCCGGCTGCTGCCGGTCGCGACCAGCCGGATGCGGGTCGTCACCCGCCGGGTCGACGACTTCGACGAGCTGCTCGCCCGGATGGCCACCGAACCGGGCCCGGCGTACCGGGTGGCGTGGGTCGACTGCCTGGCGCCGACCGGCTACCGCGCGGCACTCGAGGAGGCCGACCACGCCGGCATCGACGACCTCCCCGCGGCCGAGCGCCGGGACCCGCTGGGGGTGCGTACCCGGCGCGTGCTGCCCGCGCCGCCGGTCCCGATCAGCCCGCTCGGCCCGCGGAGCATCCGGCTCTTCAACGCGCTGCGCTACGCCCGCACCGGGGGGATCCAGCTTCGAGCGGCCGACGCGTTCTTCCACCCGCTGGACGCGGTGTCCGGGTGGAACCGGCTCTACGGCCGGGGCGGATTGCTCCAGTACCAGTACGCGGTCCCGGACAGCGCCGCCGACCTGCTCCGGGCGTCGATCGACCGGCTCCGGGCGGCCGGAACCCCGCCGCTGCTCGCGGTCCTCAAACGGATGGGCGCCGCCACCCCCGGCCCGCTCTCCTTCCCGATCGCCGGCTGGTCGCTCGCCCTCGACCTGTCCCCGGCCGGTGGCCGGCCCGACCGGATCCTCGACGAGCTCGACCGCGAGGTGGTGGCGGCCGGCGGGCGGATCTACCTGGCGAAGGACAGCCGGACCGGGCCGGAGACGCTCTCCGCCATGTACCCGCGGATCCCCGAATGGCGGCGGGCGCGCGCCTGCCTGGACCCGGACGGCCGGTTCCGTTCGGATCTCGGCCGGCGGACCGGGTTGTGTTGAGGGCAGCGGCGCCGGCCGTCCGACGGGTGCTCCTGCTCGGCGGAACCAGTGAGATCGGCCTGGCGATCGTCGCGGCCCTCGGCCTGCCGGCGACCGCGGAGGTGGTGCTCGCCGGCCGGGATGCCGGCCGGCTGGCCGCGGTGGCGGGCGGCCTGCCCTGCGTGACCCGGGTCGAAGGGTTCGATGCCGGCGATCCCACCGATCGGCGGCAGGTCGTCGAGCGGGCCTTCGCCGCCGGGCCGGTCGACCTCGTCATCCCCGCCTTCGGCGTGCTCGGCGACCAGCTCCTCGCCGAGCGGGACCCGGCACATGCCGAGCACATCCTCGAGGTCGACCTGCTGGCCCAGGCCACGGTCCTGCTCGCCGCCGCCGCCCGGCTTCGCGAGCAGGGGCACGGGACGATCGTCGTGCTCTCGTCGGTGGCGATGGTCCGCCCGCGGCGGGCGAACTTCGTCTACGGCGCCGGCAAGGCGGGCCTCGACGCGCTGGCCCGGGGGCTCGCCGACAGCCTGCACGGATCCGGTGTCCGGGTCCTCATCGTCCGGCCCGGGTTCGTCACCGGGCGGATGACGGCCGGGATGCGTCCCGCGCCGCTTTCCTGCCGCCCCGAAGACGTCGGGCGCGCGGTGGCCGCGGCGCTGCGCAGCGGCCGGGCGACGGTCTGGGTCCCCCCGGCGCTGCGCCTGCTCGCGGTCGCGCTGCGGCTCGTCCCGCGACCGCTATGGCGACGGATCCGCCGCTGAGCGCTCGACCGCGCCGAAGGAGTCGAGCGGGCCGTCGAGGCCATCGGCGTCACCCACGACGACGCTGACCAACCGGTCCGGCAGCAACCGGGTCGCGGCCGCCTCGTTCACCGCGTCCAGGCCGACCGCCGCCACGTCGGAGCGCACCCGGTCGAAGTAGTCGTCGGGCAGCTGGTGGATGACCAGGTCGCCGAGCGCACCGGCGACCGCGTGCGGCTGCGCGAAGCTCACCGGGAAGACCCCCACCCGGTAGTTGCGCGCGATCTCGAGCTCCGCGGCGGTGATGCCGCCGGCGGCGGTGCGCTGGAGCTCGGCGATGGCCTCGCCGAGCGCCGCCGCGGTGACCTCGCGCTGCACCGCGGCCCGCAGCGCGAAGATGCCGCCGTGCCGACGGAGCTCGAACCCACCGAACATCCCGTAGGTGTAGCCCTTCTCCTCGCGGAGCCGGTAGTTGATCCGGGAGCCGAACATCCCGGCGAAAGCCAGCGCCATGGTGGACATCGCCACGTAGTCCGGGGTGGTGCGCGGGGGCGCCGGGTGGCCGAGCACCAGCATGGACTGCACCGAGCCGGGCCGGTCGACGACTACGACCCGGCGGCCCCCGTCCCGGGCCGACGCCGGGTCGGGCACCACGGCACCGGCCGGCGCCGCCGCGGTCCAGCCGGCGAACATCCGCTCGGCCAGCGCCGACGGGTCCAGGCCGGAGAGGTCCCCGGCGACGACCAACGTCGACCGTTCCGGCCGCACCCGGGCGGCGTGGAAATCGACGACGTCGGAGCGGCTGACGGCGGCGACGGTCTGCGGCTCGCCGCCATCCCGCCGGGCGTAGCGGGACTCCGGGGCCCACAGCGCGGCCGCGAACGCGGCTCCGGCGCGCGGGCCGGGCTGGCTCCACTCGACGGCCAGCTCGTCGACCCGCTCGGCGCCCACGCGGGCGTAGGCCTCCGCCCCGAACGCCGGCTCGCGGACCGCCTCCCCGAGCAGGTCCACCGCAGCCGGCAACTCGTCCGCCGGCACGTCGAAACCGACCCGCATCGAGTCGTAGTCGGCGTCCGCCGACCACGACGCGCCGAGCCGCTCGGCCGCGACCGCGAACGCGAACGCATCCCGGCGGGTCGTGCCCTCCGCGAGCATCCGGGCGGTGAGCAGCGCCACGCCCTCCCGGCCGGGCGGCTCGGTGACCGCCCCCGCGTCGACGACGAGCAGCGCGGTGGCCATCGGGCGCCCCGGCATGTGCGCGGCGATCAGCGTGCCGCCACCGGCGACGGCGACCCGCTCGAAGCGCGGGAAGTGGTAGGGCCGGGCCGGGCCGCTGGTGGGGGGCCCGGTCACGGCGCGTCCGGGACGAAGACGAGAACCGCCCGGTTGTCCGGGCGCAGCCGCTCGGCCGCGACCCGCACGACGTCGGCCACCTCGACCTCGGCATATCTCGGCAGGACGTCGTTCGCCAGCGCCGGATCCCCGAACAGTGTGGCGTACTGGCTGAACGCGTCGGCCCGGCCGTCCAGCCCGCTCACCTGGCCGAGCCAGTCGGCGGACACCACCGCCCGGGCGCGGGCCAGCTCGTCCTCGTCGACCTGCCCGGCGGCGACCTCGGCGAGCACCTGTTCGTAGGCCGCCTCGAGCGCCGCCGGTTCGACCCCTTCGCGGGCCACCAGGTCCGCCACCGCCACCGAGGCGCCGCCGACGAACGGCAGCGTGTCCATCAGGTTGCCCTCGCCCGGCTGCGCGATCTCCCGCTCGACGACCAGACGCCGGTAGAGCCGCGCCCCCCGGCCGGCGCCCAGCACCGCGGCGAGGAGCACGGTCGCGTCGTACTCCGCGGAGCCGAACGGCGCGATCCGGTAGCCGATGAACACCCGGGGAACGGGGACCGGCTCGCGCACCGTCTCCCGATGCTCGGTCCCGATCAACGGCTCCAGCGAAGCCCCCGGCACTCCCGGGACCGGGTCGACGCGGCGCGGTATGCGGCGGAACTGCCGGCCGACCGTCTCGAGCGCCTCCGCGGCGTCGACGTCACCGACGATCGTCAGCACCGCGTTGTCCGGCCGGTAATGCGCGGCGTAGAACGCCGCCACGTCCTCGAGCGAGGCGGCGTCGAGGTCGTCCATCGAGCCGATCGTCGAATGGTGGTAGGGATGCCCGGGCGGGTAGACCAGGGCGTGCATCCGCTCCATCCAGGTTCCGTACGGCTGGTTCTCGTAGCGCTGGCGCCGTTCGTTCTTCACCACGGCCCGCTGGTTGTCCAGCGTCTCCTGGGTCAGGGCCAGCTGCCACATCCGGTCCGCCTCGAGCCAGCAGAGCAGCTCGAGGTGGTTGCTCGGGACGGTGTTGAAGTAGTTGGTGCGGTCGCACCAGGTCGTGGCGTTGAGCGTTCCGCCGGCTTCGTTGACGTAGCGGAAATGCTCGCCCTTGCCCACCTGCGCCGACCCTTCGAACATCAGGTGCTCGAACAGGTGGGCCAGGCCGGTGCGGCCGGGCTGCTCGTGCCGGGAGCCGACGTCGTACCAGATGTTCATCGCCACCACCGGCGCGGTCGGATCCGGGCTGACGACGACCCGCAACCCGTTGTCGAGGGTCGACTCGGTGAGTTCGTAGACCGGGGCGCTGACGGGCATCGGGCCAGCATATGGAGCGGGCGGACCGGCCCGTGGTCAGGCCGCTGGGCACCGAGTGTGCAATTTCCGACACGGGCCCACGCTTGGACGCCGGCGAGAGGCGTCGGAAATTGCACACTCGCGGCTGGTCACGCCGTATCGAGGGGTTCCTGGCGGGGGTTAGGCTCCGACGCCATGGGGTCACGGGTGCGCGCTGCGGTGCTGCGGACCGCCGGCGATCCGTTGCGCGTCGAGGAGGTCAACCTGCCCGAGCCGGGACCCGGTCGGGTCCGGGTGCGGATCGCCGCCGCCGGCGTCTGCCACTCCGACCTGTCCCTGGCCGACGGCACGCTCACCCAGCCGATGCCGGCCGTGCTCGGGCACGAGGCGGCGGGACGGGTCCGCGCGGTCGGCGCGGGGGTCACGTCGGTGGCGGTCGGCGACCCGGTCGTACTCAACTGGTCGCCGTCGTGCGGCGAGTGCTGGTTCTGCGGTCACGGCGAGCCGCACCTGTGCGTGCACGGCGCCGACGCCGCGGCGGAGCCCTACGCCGAGCTCGCCGACGGCACCCCCGTGTACGCCGGGCTGGGCACCGGGGCGTTCGCCGAGGAGACCGTCGTCCCCGAGCGGGCGGTCGTCCCGCTGCCACCCGGGGTGTCGCTCGAGGCCGGCGCGCTGCTCGGCTGCGCCGTGCTCACCGGGGTCGGCGCGGTGACCGCCACGACGCGGGTGGCCCCCGGGGAGTCGGTGGTCGTCCTCGGGCTGGGCGGCGTCGGGCTGGCCGCGGTCCAGGGCGCCCGGCTGGCCGGCGCGGACCCGGTCATCGCGGTCGACGTGTCGGAGGGGAAGCGACCGCTCGCCGAGGCCTGCGGCGCGACGAGCTTCGTCTGCGGGACGGCCCAGGAGGTCGCGGTCGCGGTGCGCGCCGCGACCGGTGGGCGCGGCGCCGACCACGCGGTCGAATGCGTGGGCCGGGCCACGACGATCCGCCAGGCGTGGTCGCTGACCCGGCGCGGTGGCCAGGTCACCGTGGTCGGCGTGGGGGGCAAGGACGACCCGGTGACGTTCAGCGCGCTCGAGCTGTTCTGGTCCGCCCGCACCCTCCGCGGCTGCGTGTACGGCTCGTCCGCGCCGGCCGAGGACATCCCCCGGCTCGGCTCGTTGATCGCGACCGGCTCGCTCGACGTGCTCGGGCTGGTCACCCACCGGATCGACCTCGCCGGGATCGGTCTGGCTTTCGCCCGGATGCGCGCCGGTGAGGGCGGCCGCAGCCTGGTCGTCTTCGAATCCGATTGACCGTCGCTCCGCTCGGAAAGGATGCCGCCATGGCTTCGCTCACCGTCACCAGCAACTTGTTCAGCGAGGGGTCGACGATCCCGCGCTCCGCGGCGCACGGCTACGCCGGCGGTGACAACATCAGCCCCGATCTGGCCTGGACCGGGGTCCCGGAGGGGACGGCGAGCCTCGCCCTCGCCTGCCACGACCCGGACGCCCCCACCACGGTCGGCTTCACGCACTGGCTGCTGTTCGACCTAGACCCCGAAGCGTTCCTCGAGGGGGGAGCCGGGGCGGCCGGAAAGAACCCACCCGGCAGCGTCCTGGGTTTCACCGACTGGGGGGCCAGCGAGTACGGCGGCATGGCGCCGCCGGCCGGTGACCCGGCGCACCACTACCGGTTCACCGTCTACGCCCTGGACGTGGCGAAGCTGGACGGCGCCGGCCCGACCACCACCTACGCGCTGTTCCGCTTCCTCATCCGCGGGCACGTGCTCGCGGAGGGGACGCTCACCGGCCTGTTCCAGGCCTAGCCGTGGCCTAGCCGGGCCCAGGTGGCCTTCACCGGGTGGACCCGGGAGCCTCCCCGTTGCCTCACGTCAATAGGTCCGGCAAGCTCGGGTCGTTGCGTCATCCGGAAAGGTCCGCCTGACACGCGGGGGTGACGGGGGGCTTGTGGGCGGGTTGTCCCTTGGCGGTGGCCAGGGTCAGGAGCTCGTCGGCGA